>NZ_JBEZFI010000001.1:282384-352804 GCF_040649295.1 Micromonospora sp. NPDC048999
ACGCGCCCCGGCCCGCCCAGCGCCGCGACGCCGCCCCGGCCCCGGCGAGTCGTCTGCGATATCAGCTCCAAAGGCAACCGCGAGTCTTGTCCCCCCGGCGGCGCGAGCCCGCGCCGCACCGAGCCCGCGCCGCACGAGTCCACGCCGCACGAGCCCACGCCAGCGCAGCGGCGGGACCGGGGTGTCGGAGGGTCCGCGACCCGGGGTTACGGTGGGAGACGTGGCGCTCTCCCTGGCGATCTCCCCCTGCCCCAACGACACCTTCGTCTTCGACGCCCTGGTGCACGGCCGGGTGCCGGGCGCGCCGCCGGTCGAGGTGACCTACGCCGACGTGGACGTCACCAACACGGCTGCCGAGCGCGGGGCGTTCGACCTGGTGAAGGTGAGTTACGCGGCGCTGCCCTGGCTGCTCGACGACTACCACCTGCTGCCCTGCGGCGGCGCGCTGGGCCGGGGCTGCGGGCCGCTGGTGCTCACCCGCGGCGACCGGGCCGACCTGTCCGGCGCGACCGTGGCGGTGCCCGGTGAGCGGACCACGGCGTACCTGCTCTTCCGGCTGTGGTCGGCGGAGCGACCGCCGGGGCGGATCGAGGTGGTGCCGTTCCACGAGATCATGCCGGGCGTCGCCGCCGGGCGGTACGACGCCGGGCTGGTGATCCACGAGGCGCGGTTCACGTACCCCCGGCACGGGCTGACCGCGCTGGTCGACCTGGGTGAGTGGTGGGAGGGCGACACGGGCCTGCCGATCCCGCTCGGCGCGATCCTGGCCCGCAAGGGCTCCGTCGACCCGGTCGAGGCCGCCGCCTGGATCCGCGAGTCGGTCCGCCAGGCCTGGGCCGACCCGGAGGCCAGCCGGGAGTACGTCCTGACCCACGCGCAGGAGATGGAGCCCGACGTGGTGGACCGGCACATCGCCCTCTACGTCAACGATTTCACGGCCGACCTGAGTGAGGCCGGCTTCGCCGCCGTCGAGGCGCTGCTGGGCCGGGCCGCCGACGCCGGGCTCGTCCCTCAGACCTCCAGCTCGCGCGCCACCGCGTGGACCAGCTGAGCGATCTTCTGCGCGGTCTTGCGGTCGGGGAAGCGGCCCCCGCGCAGGGCCGGCTGGACCTTCGCCTCCAACACCTTGATCATGTCTTCGACCAGGCCGTGCAGCTCCTCGGCCGGCCGGCGGCGCAGCTCCGCCACGGACGGCGGCGCCTCCAGCAGCTTCACGCCCATCGCCTGGGCGCCGCGCCGGCTGTCGACCACGCTGAAATCGACCCGCTGGCCGCCCTTCAGGTCGGTGACACCCGCCGGCAGCGCGCCCTTGGGCAGGAACACGTCGCCACCCTCATCGCTGGTGACGAACCCGTATCCCTTGGCCGCGTCATACCACTTCACTCGACCCGTCGGCACTTGAAACCCCTGCTTCGCTCGATACCGCTACCCCCTCAAGGCTAGCCGGATGATCCGGTCCAGCGCCGCCGGGAATCGGGTGAGATCATCCAACACCGTGTGCGCCCCGGCATCCCGCAGTTCGTCCGGCGTACAGGGCCCGGTCGCCACTCCCACGCCCGGGATTCCCGCCGCTTTCGCGGCCACCATGTCCGCGATGTGATCCCCCACATAGAGGGTGGCACCGTGCTCCCGCAACGCCGTCGCCTTCTGCTCGGCGAAGAGGTCCCCGGCCAGCTCGTCGACGGCCAGCCCGAGATGGTCCAGGTGCAGCTTCGCCAGCCGGCCGAGCTTCGAGGTCACCACCATGACCCGGCCGCCACGCGCGTGTACCGCCTCGATCGCGGCCTCCGCGCCGGGCAACGGCAGGGTCGGGGTGATCGCGTACGCCGGATAGAGCTCGCGGTAGGCGACCACCGTCTCCTCCACCCGCTCGGGCGGGAACCAGCGGGCGATTTCCGTGCGCAGCGGCGGGCCGAGCCGCGACACCGCCGCGTCCGCGTCGACGGGCACGCCGGTCAGCGCGGTCAGCGCCCGGAACGCGGCGGCGATGCCGGGGCGCGAGTCGACCAGGGTCATGTCGAGGTCGAAGCCGACCATCAGCGAGGGCATGCCCAGAAACGTACCCACAACCGAGCCGGACGTCCGAGGGGCGGGACCACCCCTGGCCGGGCTAGCGTGGTACGACGATGACCACCTCACTCGCCGATCACCTGCGGACCCTTCCCGACGAGTCCCTGGCCGCCCTCCTGCGGCTGCGGCCGGACCTCGTCGTGCCAGTGCCGGCCGACGTCTCCGCCCTGGCCATCCGGGCCCAGTCGCGGGTCTCCGTGGCCCGGGCGCTCGACGGGCTGGACCAGTTCACCCTGCAGATCCTGGACGCCGCCCGGCTCACCCGGGGCCCGGAGGGCGGCGGCACCGCCACCGAGGCGATCCTGGCGCTGGCCACCACCGGCCCGCACCCACCCGCCCCGACCGCCGTCCGGGGCGCGGTGGACAAGCTCCGCGCGCTCTTCCTGCTCTACGGCCCCGAGCACGAACTGCACGTGGTGGGCGGGGTCGACGAGGTCTCCCCGTACCCGGCGGGGCTGGGCCGACCGGCGGCGGAGCTGGACCCACGGACGGCGGCGCTCTGCGCGGACCCGGCGAAGCTGCGGCGGACGCTGCTGGCCGCACCCCCCTCGGCCCGGGCGATCCTGGACCGGCTCGCCGCCGGGCCCCCCGTCGGCACGGTGCCCCCGGGCGCGCTCGACGCCCCCGCCACCGGTGCGGAGGACGAGTTCCCCGCGGACCCGACCAACGGCGGCGCGCCGACCGGCTCGCCGATCCGCTGGCTGGTGGATCACCGGCTGCTCGTGCCGATCTCGAGCGGCCGGGGCGGCGCCGTCGAACTGCCCCGCGAGGTGGCGCTGCTGCTACGCCGGGACAGCGGCCCGCTCGGCCCGCTGCGGACCGACCCGCCCGTCGTGACGAGCCCGCCCCGGGAGCCGAAGGCCGTCGACTCCGCCGGGGCCGGGCAGACCATGGAGGTGGTACGCCACACCGAGGCGCTGCTCGAGAGCCTCGCCGCCGAGCCGGCACCGGTGTTGCGGTCCGGCGGCGTCGGTGTCCGCGACCTGCGCCGGCTGGCCCGCGGGCTCGGGCTGGACGATTCGACCACCGCGCTGCTGTTCGAGGTGGCGTACGCGGCCGGGCTGCTCGGCGAGCTGGAGCTGACCGGTGCGGTCACCACCCGGTACGGCGGCGACCAGCAGATCCTGCCCACCGGCGGGTACGAGGTGTGGCGGGCCAGCTCACTCGCCCAGCGCTGGGAGCAGCTGGCCCGGGCCTGGCTGACCATGACCCGCCAGGTGGGCCTGGTCGGCCAGCGCGACGACCGGGACCGACCGATCTCGGTGCTCGCCGCCGAGGCGGAACGGGCCGGCGCCCCGGCCGCCCGACGCGCGGTGCTCGCCGTCCTGACCGACCTGGCCTCGGCGACCGCCCCGACCCCGGACGAGGTGCAGGAACTGCTGGACTGGCGGGCACCCCGACGGGCCCGGGGCCGGGAGGCCGCGCACCGCGAGGTGCTGGCCGAGGCGGCCCAACTCGGGGTGACCGGGCTCGGCGCGCTCACCTCGTACGGGCGGCTGTTGCTGGTCGACGTGGCCGAGGCCGACGAGCGGGCCGACGACCCGCTCGGGCTGCTCTCCGACGCCGAGTCGGGCGAGCCGTCGACCGCCGTACGCGCCCTGGACGCGCTGCTCCCCGCCCCGGTCGACCATTTCCTGCTGCAGGCCGACCTGACCGTGGTGGTGCCCGGCCCGCCCGACCCGGCGCTCGCCGGCGAGCTGGACGTGGTGGCCGAGCACGAGTCGGCGGGCGGGGCGAGCGTGCACCGGGTCACCACGGCCAGCGTCCGGCGTGCCCTGGACACCGGCTACTCGGCCGACGACCTGCACGCGCTGTTCCGCCGCCGGTCACGTACGCCGGTCCCGCAGGGGTTGACGTACCTGGTGGACGACGTGGCCCGCAAGCACGGCGGGCTCCGGGTCGGCGGGGCCGGCGGGTACGTGCGCAGCGACGACGAGGCGCTGCTCAGCGAGGTGCTGGCCGACAAGCGGCTGGAGTCGATGGCGTTCCGTCGGCTCGCCCCGACGGTGCTGGTCACCCCGTACCAGGTGGGGCGGATGCTGTCCGCGCTGCGCGACGCCGGGTACGCGCCGGTGCCGGAGGATGCCAGCGGCTCGACGGTGCTGTCCCGGCCGAAGACCCGACGGGCCCCGGCCCGGGTGCCGGTCACCTCCCGCGGCCTGGACCCGCTCGCCTCGCCGAGGCTGCCCATGCCCCGGCTGCTCGGGGTGGTGGAGCAGATCCGTCGCGGCGACGCGGCGGCGCGCGCGGCCCGGCGCGCACCGGCGGTGGTCCGCGGTGGCGCGGCGCGCACCGGTCCGGTGCCCGCACACACGCACAGCGACGCGCTCGCCGTGCTCCAGCAGGCGATCCGCGACAAGGCGCTGGTCTGGGTGGGCTACGTCGACGCGCACGGGGCGACCGCGTCCCGACTGGTCCGCCCCGTGTCGATCGGGGCGGGCTACCTGCGCGCCGAGGACGAGCGGACGGAGATGCTGCACACCTTCGCGCTGCACCGGATCACCGCGGCGGTGTTGGAGGACTGAGCGACCCGGGCCGGGACGGCCCGGGTCGCTCAGCTTCCGGGCCGGCTCAGGTGCCGGCGCGGTGGCCGAAGACGACCACCCGGGTGCCGACCTTGCCCAGCTTCCAGAGCTGGACCGCGTCCTTGTGCAGCAGGTTGATGCAGCCGTGCGAGCCGATCGACTTGTTGTGCAGGTAGGTGGTGGTCTCGTGGAAACCGATCCCGCCGTTGAACTGCTGCCAGTACGGCAGCCACACCTTGTACGGGGTGGACCAGGCCTTCTTGCTCCGCCAGCCGACCCGGTAGGCGCCGGTCGGGGTGGCGTATCCGGCCATGCCGGTGCGGGTGACCGTCGGGCGCATGACGACCTTGCCGCTCCGCATCGCCCAGACCGTCTGCCGGGTCAGGTCGATGCAGAAGGTCAGCCCGGAGCCGGCCTTGCAGCGGCGTACGTCGGTGGTGGCCAGCCGCTTGGCCACGTCGTACGTGGTGGGGCCGGCGCGGCCGGAGGCGGGGCTGATCCCGTACCGGCGCTGGAACTTCTTGATCGCGACGCAGTCGGCGGCGGACTGCTTGCCGTCCTCGGTCAGCTTGCCGAACCCGCCCAGCTTGTTCAGATACTTCTCCACGGCCCGCTGGTGCTCGCCCAGCGGGCAGCCGGTGGCGCTTGACTTCGACACGGCGGCGGTCGTCGTGGACTGGGTCGACTGATTCGGTGTGGGTGCGTACGCGTTCGCCCCCGATGTTGTCTCCGTCATGGCGACGGGCATCGGGGCCGCCGCCCCGGCACTGTCGCCCTGCGGATCGAGCGCACACGCACCCACGCCGACCAGCACGACCGCCGCCAGGGCGACGACCCGAGCCGCGATCCGGACATGCTTCATGGACCCTCCCCCTGGACAGTCGTTCCTTTGCTAGACGTTCGAGACGGATGTCCCGTTGCCTGTTCGGCGTGACATTTTTCCGACACCTTCCCGCGTGCAAGACTGGATGGTCCGCCTTCGGCAGGTCAGCCGGCATGCGGGCGAGGAGAATCCGGCAAGGGAGAGGGCGCTGGCATGGGCGGCGGACCACTGATCGTGCAGTCGGACAAAACCCTGCTGCTGGAGATCGACCACCCCGACGCGCAGGCGTGCCGGATGGCCATCGCGCCCTTCGCCGAGCTGGAGCGCTCCCCCGAGCACGTGCACACCTACCGGCTCACCCCGCTAGGGCTGTGGAACGCCCGGGCCGCCGGCCACGACGCCGAGGGCGTGGTGGACTCGCTGATCAAATACTCGCGCTACCCGGTGCCGCACGCGCTGCTGGTGGACGTGGCCGAGACCATGGACCGGTACGGCCGCCTCCAGCTCGCCAACGACCCGGCGCACGGCCTGGTGCTGCGCGCGTTGGACCGGGTGGTGCTGATCGAGGTCGCCAAGAGCAAAAAACTGGCCGGAATGCTCGGCGCGAAACTCGACGACGACACCATCGCGGTGCACCCGTCCGAGCGGGGCCGGCTCAAGCAGGCACTGCTCAAGCTCGGCTGGCCCGCCGAGGACCTGGCCGGCTACGTCGACGGCGAGGCACACCCGATCGAGCTGGCCGAGGCCGGCAAGGACGGCGTCAAGCCGTGGACGCTCCGGTCGTACCAGCGGGAGGCCGTGGAGGCGTTCTGGGCCGGCGGGTCGGGCGTGGTGGTGCTGCCCTGCGGCGCCGGCAAGACCCTCGTGGGCGCGGCGGCGATGGCCGAGGCGAAGGCGACCACGCTGATCCTGGTGACCAACACCGTCGCCGGCCGGCAGTGGAAGCGGGAGCTGATCGCCCGCACCTCGCTGACCGAGGAGGAGATCGGCGAGTATTCGGGCGAGCGCAAGGAGATCCGGCCGGTCACCATCGCCACGTACCAGGTGCTCACCTCGCGGCGCGGTGGCGCGTTCACCCACCTGGACCTGTTCAACGCCCGCGACTGGGGCCTGGTCGTCTACGACGAGGTGCACCTGCTGCCCGCGCCGATCTTCCGGTTCACCGCGGACCTCCAGGCCCGTCGCCGGCTAGGGTTGACCGCGACCCTGGTACGCGAGGACGGCCGCGAGGGCGACGTGTTCAGCCTGATCGGCCCCAAGCGGTACGACGCACCCTGGAAGGACATCGAGTCGCAGGGCTGGATCGCCCCGGCCGAGTGCACCGAGGTCCGGGTCACCCTCACCGACGCCGAGCGAATGGCGTACGCGACGGCGGAGGCAGAGGAACGCTATCGAATGGCGGCGACCGCCCGCACGAAGCTGCCGGTGGTCCGTGCGCTCGTGCAGCGCCACCCGAACGAGCAGGTGCTGGTCATCGGCGGCTACATCGACCAGCTCCACCAGCTCGGCGAATATCTCGACGCGCCGATCGTGCAGGGCTCGACCACGAACCGCGAACGCGAGCGCCTCTTCGACGCGTTCCGGTCCGGCGAGCTGCGTACCCTGGTGATCTCGAAGGTCGGCAACTTCTCCATCGACCTGCCCGAGGCGGCGGTGGCCATCCAGGTCTCCGGCACGTTCGGCTCCCGCCAGGAGGAGGCCCAGCGCCTCGGCCGGGTGCTCCGCCCGAAGTCCGACGGCCGACAGGCGCACTTCTACACCGTCGTCTCCCGGGACACCATCGACACCGAATACGCCGCCCACCGGCAGCGCTTTTTGGCCGAGCAGGGCTACGCGTACACCATCGTCGACGCCGACGACGTCCTCGGCCCGACCCTGCCCTCCTTCGACTGATCGACTCCGGTCGGGCGGCTCGTGCCGTTACTGTGCTCGCCCGGCGAGAAGCCAGCGTGCGACGGGGACCTGGATCAGGACGCGGGTGCCCTCGGCCGCGACCGGTGCGGTGACGTCCCACCCGTCGTACTTGCTCTTGAACATCTCCACGATGTCGGCCGGGAAGTCGGCACGGTGGATCGTGGCCGAGCCCTCCGCCACGACCGGAGCGACGCCACCCTCCAGAGCAAGCGACACCCGAGGGTCTCGCGCCAGGTTGCGTACCTTCTTGTTCCGGGCGGAACTGCCCACCCACCAGGCCATCCCGTGGAACACGAACCAGACCGGCGTGACATGCGGGCTGCCGTCCGGCCGTAACGTGCAGAGCCACGCATGCCACTCGTGGCGTAACCGCTGGAGAACCTCCTGGTCGAGTTCTTCCGGCACCACGCTCTCCTTTCTTCGGCCCCTCAGCGGCGCAGGACGGTTTCCCGCTCCATGTGCGACAGCTTCTCGGGATTGCGTACGGCGTAGATCCCGGTGATCAGGCCATCGTCGATACGCAAGGCCAGGACGCTGTCGAGCTCGCCGTCGAGGTGGAGGATCAGCGCCGGGTAGCCGTTGACCTGCGCCGGCCGCAGCGACGATACGCCGGCGACCCTGCCCCATCCGCCAGCCAGCAGGCGTGCGACCTTGTCGGCCCCCACGATGGGCCGCGGAACGGCCTGCTTGACTCCGCCACCGTCGCCGAGCAGGACAACATCCGGCGAGAGGATGTCGAGCAGGCTCTGCAGCTCGCCGGTCTCGACCGCCCGCTGGAACGCGTCGAGCGCGTCCCGGGTCTCGGCCGCCGATACGACCTGCCGGGGTCGGCGCGCCGCGACGTGTGCCCGTGCCCGGTGCGCGATCTGGCGTACGGCGGCTTCGCTCTTGTCGACGGCTTCGGCGATCTCGTCGTACCCGAGGTCGAACACCTCGCGCAGCACGAACACCGCCCGCTCGGTCGGCATGAGCGTCTCCAGCACCAACAGCATCGCCATCGATACGCTGTCGGCCAACGCGACATCCTCGGCCACGTCGGGCGCGGTGAGCAGCGGCTCGGGCAGCCAGGGGCCGACGTAGGACTCCTTGCGTCGGCCGAGGGTACGCAGCCGGCCGAGTGCCTGGCGGGTGGTGATCCGGACCAGGTAGGCACGCTGATCCCGCACCGCCCCGAGATCGACGCCGGCCCACCGCAACCAGGTCTCCTGCAGGACGTCCTCCGCATCGGCGGCCGAGCCGAGCATCTCGTAGGCGACGGTGAACAGCAGGTTGCGGTGGGCGAGGAACGTCTCGGTGGCTTGGTCCGGCGTACCCAACATGGGTGACTCCTGTTCCCTCTCGACTGCGTCACCCACCAGATGCCGGGCACCGCCGTTGTGTGACACCGAGACGCCGCCCTGACCGCCGGTTGTGGCGGGCGTCACCTCGCCGCGCTGTCACAGGGGGCTGATCGCAGGCATCTCGTGTTCGTCAACGCCACACCACGAGTGAGGACGGAACGATGGACACCCGGTTCAACATGTTCGACAACGAGATCGCCGTCAAGTTCTTCAAGCGGTTCGCCAACGCCGGCATGGTGATCTACCAGTCGCCACTGCCGCAGTCCACCCAGGAGTTGGTGTCGCTGCGGGCCAGCCAGATCAACGGCTGCGGTTGGTGCATCGACATGCACACCAAGGAGGCAGCGGCCGCCGGCGAAACCTCCGTCCGGCTCAACCTGGTCGCCGCCTGGCGCGAGTCCACCGTCTACACCGATGCCGAGCGGGCCGCGCTGGCGCTCGCCGAGGAGGGCACCCGGCTCGCCGACGCCCACCAAGGCGTGTCCGACGAGACGTGGGCCCAGGTGCGCAAGCACTACGACGACGACCAGATCGCCGCGCTGGTCTCCCTGGTCGCCCTGATCAACGCGGCCAACCGGCTCGCCGTGATCGTGCACCAGCAGGGAGGCTCCTACCAGCCCGGCATGTTCGCCGCCGCGTTCGACTGACTCCCCGACACAGCCGCCCCGGCCGCCCCAGCCCTCGTTCGACTGGCTTCTGGCTTGATCGACTCCGTTTGCGGCACATCGTGGTCTCCGGGCCACCCCGACACCCCCTTGTGCCGCACACGGAGTCGATCGCTGCGCCCGTCTCGGGGCGGCCGGGCGGTGAGCGACTGTCCCTCGTACTCGCTACAGACTTGATGTCGTAAACGACTCACCCGTCGGCGCTCCTCAACGCGGACTACCCGGTGGCCACCCGCCATACCGTGTAGGCGAACCCGATGAGCAGCGCAGCCCCCAACGCGAGCCGGAACAACGACAGCCTCCCGGTCAACTCGTCGTCCAACGACTCCAGCGTGCCGGGAACTTCCGGTATCGACGACGGCCGGAACACCACCGCACCGACACGCCCCTCGGGTACGGGCATGGGGTTGTAGACCCGTCGCCCCGGATTCCCGCTGCGACGCGGCATCCAGGCCACGACTTCGACGGCCCCGGCCGGGACCGCGATGTCGTACGGATCCCAGCCAGGCAGCCGATGCTCAACGCCCTCAACGGCGAGGACCGGCGTGGCGTCGTCGGCATAGGTGTCATCGAGCCACCACTCGGGCTTGAGCGGAATGATCCGCAGGACGCCTTGCCCTGACGCGATCGGGACCGTGGCCGGTGCATCCTTCTTGGCGCCCAGGTCGCGCACCATGCCGGCGGTGAGCACCTTGTTGCGCACGCAGAACAGCTTCTCGGCCAGGTTCGGCCCTAACGTGGCCATGAAGACGAGCAGCGTGATGAACAGGACACCGCCGCCCAGGATGTAAACCCCGATCAAGGCCAACATCCGAGGGACAAGCCAGATGTCGCGTAGGTACTCGGCAAGTACGAAGAGGCCGACCGCTGCCCCGCCGAAGATGATGACGCTGGCCAAAATGCCAACGGCCGCGTTGGCGAGAGTCCTCAACCGCCGCCAGACCGCCCCCACGCCCTCCGACCCTAACGACGGTCAGCAATGCGCACGGTGGGCGGAGGCGCAGGTCCACCCCGAGCACTTGCCGCACCTGGTACGCCCTGGCCTTGTCTACGCCGTGTTGATCGACTCCGTTCGCGGCATGTCGTGGTCTCCGAGCCGCCCCGACACCCCCATGTGCCGCACACGGAGTCGATCACTGTGACCCGGAGGATCCGTGCGCGTCACGTGCATGTTCGACATCACGGTCGGGTGGATTCGGCGACGAAGACGCCGCGGCCTGGACGGCCGACCAGCACACCCTGATCCCGCAGCCTCGCCACCGCACGGCTGATCGTTGACTGCGAGACGTCGTACGCGTCTGCCAGCGCCCGGCCAGAGGGCAGCTGCGAGCCGGGCGGATAGGTCCCGTCCTTGATCTTCCCCAGCAGGTCGTCGAGCAGTTCGTCCATTGTGGGTGGAATAGGCACGTCAGGCCCCTTGCAGTCGGTTGGCCCGCCCAGTCGAGCCGGGCGGGGTGACCGTCTCGGCCGAGGACCAGCAGTGCGTACGCCATTGGGTGTTCTGCGACCGGTCGCTGCCTGACCGCGGCGGGCGGTGTGCGCTGCCGGTCGACCACAGCTCGCCCTGCGCGCGCCGCGCGCCGTGGCTCGGCCGTCGGTGAGGACCACCGGGCGCAAGCCGCACCCGGCCGGAATCGCATGATCAGGAATGGTGATCGCAAACATCGCCCACCCTGCCACCTGCGCTTTAATAAAGTTGCGCGCATCAATGGTTGACGCCTCGGTAATCTTGTGGCAAGTTGGCGATTGGCAACATCGTCCCATTGGGTGAAACTTTCCTACGCAGTTTCACGCCCGCGACGGGATGCGCCACGACGGGGATTTCGCCTATTCGCCTGCCCGCATTACGGCCATGACGTCCGCTCGCGACGACGACGAGCGGAGAACTGGTTTGAGAGGAGGCTGCCATGCGTTACATCCACTGATCCCTGTGTCGTTGCGGCCGGCCGGGCCACCTCGGTTGGCCGCAACGACGCCTGCCCGCACAACCCGACCAGCCCGGGAAGGACGTTTCGTTGGCGGGAGAAGTAGCTGCGACGAAAGAGGCGACAACGGTGGCCGTTGACCCGGTCTACGAACCGTTGGCGCCCGAGGTCATCGCCAATCCGTATCCGTTTTATCGGCGACTCCGGGAGATCAATCCGGTCTACTGGCACACCGTGTTGGATTCCTGGGTGGTCACCAGGTATCAGGAATGCCGGCAGGTACTCGCGGACACCACCCATTTCGGGTCCGACTTTCGGCGCGCGGGAATCCCAATTCCGGAGACCCAGTTGAGCGTGCAGTCGCTCGACCCGCCGGAACACACCGCCATTCGCCACCTGCTCGTCTCGGCACTGCACGAGCAGCCACCGGCGGCCATGCGACAGCAGGTCGCCGACATCGCGGCGGCCCGGCTGTCCGAACTGGTCGGGCGGGCGGGGACCGTGGACCTGGTCAGCGACTTTGCCCGTCCGGTCGCCCTCCGTACGATCTCCGCTTTTCTCGGCGTGCCGCCACCCGACGGCCCCACCTTCGAGCAGTGGTCCAACGCGATCGTGCGGAGTATGGACGCCGGCCTCGAACCGGACCGGGCGGAGCCCGGCAACCAGGCCCGCGCCGAACTGAGCCGGATGGTCGGCGAGTGGCTGCGGGATGCCGGCGAGGAAGGCTTCATCGGCGTGGCGCGGGCCACCGCGCGTCGCCAGGACGTCCCGGCGGCGGTGCTGGCCAACTCGCTTCGTGCGGTGCTGCACGCCGGTTACGAATCCGTCAGCCGGCTCCTCGGGGCGGTGCTCGTCCGGCTCGTCGCGGACCCGGGGCTGCTGGCCGGTGCCGCAACGCCGCACGACACGGACTCCCTCGTCGACGAGTTGCTCCGGCTCGACGGGCCGGTCCAGGCCGACGCCCGGGTCTGCGTGACGGAATGCGCCGTCGGCACGCAGACGGTCCGGCGGGGTGACGTACTGGTGCTGTTCATCGCGGCTGCCAACCGCGACCCGGCGGTCTTCGCCGCGCCCGACGCCGTGGACCTGAGCCGGCGTCGCGGCATGCACCTCGCCTTCGGGCGCGGCGCGCACGCCTGCCTCGGCGCCGCGCTGGCGACCATGCAACTCCGAGAGGTGGTGAACGCGCTGCAGGCGAGCCGTATCCAGTTCACCCCGGCCGGGCCATCCAGCTACGAACCCACTGCGACCCTGCGCGGGGTCGCCCAGCTGCCCGTCACCGTACGGCAGGAGTGAAGGATCGGAGGTTCCGTGCACAGCTCAACAGCGTCACGACGACTCGCCGGGCTGGCGAGTCTGCTGCTGCTGGCGGCCAGTCTGGTCGGGCCGCCCGGCAGCGCCGCCCAGGCCGCACCCGGCATCGCCCCGCCCGGGAACCAGGCCCTGGCCGACCGGTTGGCCGCCGCCGTCACCGGCGATGCCGTCTACCGTCACCTGGCGGCGCTCCAACTCATCGCCGACGTCAGCGGCGGCAACCGGGCCTGGGACCGGGTCGGCTTCACCCGCTCCGCCGACTACGTCAGCAGCCTGCTGACGGCCGCCGGCTACCGGGTGGTGAAGCAGACCGTCCCTTACACCAACTTCGAGATCAGCACCGAACGCCTGACCGTCACCGGCGCGGCCGTCAACAGCCCGCCGGTGCTGATGACCCGCTTCGCCCCGTCGACCCCCGCCGGCGGCATCGACGCGCCGGTGGTGTCGCCGGCCGTCGGGCGTACCGGCTGCGACGCGTCCGACTACGCCGGACTTCCCGTCGCCGGCTCCGTCGTTGTGCTCGCCCGAGCCGCCTGCGGCTACAGCCTCCAGCAGCGGATCGCCGCGGGTCTGGGGGCGCGTGCGGTGCTGCTCTACTACGACACCCCGTCCCCGGAGAACAGCTACCGGTTCTTCGCGTTCAACCCGGCGGACTTCACCATCCCGGTGGCCTCGGTATCGCAGCGCGACGGTGAGGAACTGGTACGGGCGTCCCGGGTCGGAACGGTCCGCGTACACCTGACCCTGGTCGGGCGGTCGGTGGCGCGGACAACGGTGAACGTGCTGGCCGAGACCGCCGGCGGCGACCCGAACAACGTCGTGTTGCTCGGCGCCCACCTCGACAGCGTCCCCGAGGGGCCGGGCATCAACGACAACGGCTCGACGGCCGCCACCGTCCTGCAGGCGGCGCTGGCCCTGGCCGGTCAGCAACACTCCGTGCAGAACAAGGTGCGGTTCGCCTGGTGGGGCGCCGAGGAGATGATCGACGTCGGTTCCGGCTACTACGTCTCCACCCTGTCGGCGAAGGAGCGGCAGCGCATCGCGGCGGTGCTCAACGGCGAGTTGATCGCCGCACCGAACGACGCCCGCTTCGTGTGGGATCCGGGCACCGGCGGCAGCCACGTGATCGCCGACCTCTTCGGCGGATACTTCGACCGCCGAGGCCTGCCGTACCAGCGGACCGGCCCCGAATCGGTGGGCTCGGACCACCTGATGTTCCAGGACGTCGGCATCCCGGTTGGCGGGCTCGACGGCGGCAACCTCGGCGTGAAGACGCCGGCGCAGCAGGCCCTCTTCGGCGGCACGGCCGGGCAGATGTTCGACCACTGCTACCACCAGACCTGCGACAGCCTCACCAACATCAACCGGAAGGCACTCGGCGCCAACGCCCCGGCCCTGGCCTGGGTACTCGGGCGGCTCGCCAGCGACGTGCGGGACGTGCGGGCCGCGTCGACCACGGCCGGCTGAGCCGGATGCTGGCCCGGGCGGGCAACCAGGGCGAGATGTCGCCGCCTCGCACCGGCTTCCGCCCGGGCCGCGGCACCGACGAGCCGGCACCGGTCATCGGGGGCGCAGGTAGCGGGCGCGGCGGCCGGCGTCGTGGAACCCGAGCCGCCGGTACAGGTCGGCGGCCGGGTTGTTGTCGTTCACGCAGAGCCACGCCTCCCGCGCGCCATCCCCGGCCAGCGACCGTAGCGCGCTCGCCACCAGGTACGCCCCGACCCGCCGGCCCCGCCACTCCGGTACGACGCCCACCTGGTCGATCCAGTTGTCGAGGACGTTGACGAAGCCGACCGCCGCGCCGTCGGGGCCGCGCGCGAGCAGCGACAGGTCCGGCCGGTACGCGTCATCGTCTTGCAACTCGCCCAGCCACTCCTCGGCGGTGGGCGCGGTGAAGCCGGGTCGGTCGGCGAAGGACGCGCGGTAGGTGTCGAACAGTTCGGCATCGAGCGTGACCGGCTCGGCGCGGACGCCGTCGGGGTGGGCGACGTCCGGGAGGGCGGTGAGGTCGTGCCGCAGCACCCACTCGGTGAAGGTCCGCTCGAAGCCGCGCGCCGTGAAGAGGGCGTCCGCGCCCGCGTTCCAGGACTCGGTGGTCAGCAGCAGGTCCGCGTCGCCGGCCTGCTCGCCCGCCCAGCTCAGCAGCCGGCCGCCGAGACCCCGCCCCCGCCAGGCCGGATGCACCAGGCCGGTGCTGGTGGCCGGCACCCGCCCGGTGCCGACCCCGACGGCCGCGACCAGGCTGCCATCGTGCCAGGCCCCGAGGGTACGGGTCTGAAGCAGCCGCGCCCGCAGCAGCGGGGTACGGGCGAACAGCGGCAACCCGCCGTCGACGGCCAGGCACGCCTCGGCCAACTCCGTCAGCGCCGCGAGGTGCTCCTCGCCGAACTCTTTCCAGGTCAGCGCGTCCCCTGCCATGGTCCTCTGCCCTTTCGCCTGCTGCCGATTGCACGGCGGCCGGCGGTGGCGGCTGATGCCAGGCCCGCGCGACGGCGCCCGGTGGGCAGTAGGCCGTGCGGCCCGGGCCGGTGTCAACGGGTTTCGTGTCGGCGGGCCGCCGCCAACCCGCCAGCGAAGCCGTCCGGACGTGTCCAGTCCAGGTCGCTGTCGGCCGTCGTGGCGATTGTCGTGTCGTACTCGTCTGGGAGCATCAGCCCATGGCGACCTCGAAGCAGCCGGTGACCGTGCCGACCGACGCGAGCGTCGATGATTTCCTGGCGGCGGTCCCGGACCAACGTCGCCGGGCCGACGCGGAGCGACTCTGTGCGATGCTGCGCGAGGTGACCGGCGGGCCCCCGGTGATGTGGGGCCCGAGCATCGTGGGCTTCGGCAGCTACCGCTACACGTACGGGAGCGGGCGCACGGGCGACTGGCCGCTGGTGGGCTTCTCGCCGCGCAAGCAGCAGCTCGTGGTCTACCTGGTGGGTGGGTTCGAGGAGCGGCACGGGTCAGTGCTCGCCCGGCTCGGCCCGCACAGGACCGGAAAGGGCTGCCTCTATCTGAAGCGGCTCGACGACGTCGACGAGAGCGCGCTACGCGAGCTCGTCGACCGCACGGTCCGGGTGCACCGGGGTGTCGACCGGGCCAGCGGACGGTAAGCGGGGGGGGCGCGGACGTCTTACAGGACCCGGGTGGGCTGCTCGGCGGCGACGCGGGCGTTCCGGCGGGCCGGGTCGAGGTTGGCGCAGATCACCACGGACGCGCCGGCGTCGAGCGGGGCGAGCAGCCACTTGAGCGGCTGCTCGTGCTCGGCGGCGTCGACCAGCAGCCGGTCGCCGGGCCGCAGGTCGAGTTGTTCGGCGATTTCCGTCGCGAGCCGCCGCCACGCGCCGTAGCTGGTGCCGTCGGGGCTGGCCGGGTCCCACGGGTGGACGGCCGTGTAGTCGGGCGGGGTGTCGCCATGCCGCAGCACCTCGGTGGACCAGTCGAGCCAGCCCACGGGCACCTCGGCCAGCGGACCGGGCCCGGTGCCGACGAGGTAGCGGTGCACCCCGTCGGGCACGTCCTCCAGCCAGTCGTCGAGGCGTTCCGGGGTCACGAACACCGCGTCGTACGGCCGATCGCCGTCCGGTTCGAGGACCGGCAGCCCGGCGGTGGCCCGGGGCCGGAACGACACCGCCATCCCGATCGACCAGGCGCCGATCAGCACCGCGGCGGTACGCCAGTGCGCCGGCAGCAGCACCGCGACCCGGCTGCCCGGGCCGAGCCCGCAGCCGTCCCGCAGCAGGCTCGCGCTGCGCGCCGCCCAGCCGCCGAGCTGCAGCGCGGTCAGCTCGACCCGCTCGCCGGTCGCCTCGTCGCAGTAGGTAAGCAGTGGAGATCCGCCCTCGCTCCGGGCATCGGCCGCAACGGCGCTGGGCAGTCCGGCCATCAGGCTCTCCTCACTCCGGATCGCCTCACCCTATCGAGCCGCTGCTGAGCCTCACGCCCCTCACACCGCAGATCTTGGAGAGTTTCCGTTCGCTGGGAACGGTAGGTCTCCAAGATTCGCCGAGGGTTACGCCGGCAGTTTCGGGCCGCCGTTGAGGAGCGGGGCGAGCAGGTCGCCCTGCTTCTCGACCCGCTTGAGCACCTCGCCCGCCGTATAGGGCTTAGTCGACGGGCGCTTCCCGGCGGCGCCTGCGGAGACCTCGTCCCAGCTCAACGGGGTGGACACCGCCGGCACCGCCTGGGCGCGCAGCGAGTACGGCGCCACGGTCGTCTTGGCCGCGTTGTTCTGGCTCCAGTCGATGAAGACCTTGCCGGGGCGCAGGTTCTTCGCCATCTTCGACACGATCAGCTTCGGGTGCGCCTGCTCCAACTCCTGGGCGATCCGTTTGGCGTATGCCGACACGTCATCAGAAGACTGGGTGCCGGCGACCGGGCAGCAGAGCTGCATGCCCTTCTTGCCGGAGGTCTTCGGGTAGGACTCCACCCCGTCAAGTGCCAGCCGGTCGCGCATCAGCAGGGCCACCTGGCAGCACTGCTTCAATCCGGCCGGGGTGCCCGGGTCCAGGTCGACCACCATCATGTCGGGGTGTTCGCCGATCTTCCACTGCGGCGTGTGCAGTTCGAGGGCGGCGAGGTTGGCCAGCCAGACCAGGGTGGGCAGGTCGTCGGCGACCACGTAGTCGATGGTCTCCCGCCCCTTGGTCGACCCGGGGGCGGGCAGGGTCTCGGTGCGTACCCAGTCGGGGGTGGCGGCGGGGGCATTCTTCTCGAAGAACGAGCCGGCCTCGACGCCGTTCGGGAAGCGGATCCGGGTGAGCGCCCGATCCCGCAGGTGCGGCAGCAGCACCGGGGCGATCCGGGTGTAGTAGTCGATCACCTCGCCCTTGGTGAACTCGGCCTTCGGGTAGAGGATCTTGTCCAGGTTCGACAGCTCCAGCGCGCGTCCCTCGACGTCCACCCGTAACCGGTCAGCTGGCATCCTCGACCTCCTCGGGCGGCTTGTCGGGGCGCAGGCGCAGGATCCGGGGGAAGCGCAGCCGCCCGTCGGGGGTCCGCTGGCCGTACTTGATCTCCACCACGATCCGCGGGGTCACCCAGATCGCGCCGCGGGCATCCTCGCGCGGCACGTCCCCGTCGAACGGTGACGCGGCGGTGCGCAGCGGCTCCAACTCGCGCAGCAGCTCGCGTTCGAGGGCCGCGCCGATCCCGCCGCCGACCCGGCCCCGGAAGGTGAGCCGCCCGTCGGGCCGGGGCACCCCGACCAGCAGGCCGCCGATCTTGCGCGCGCCGGGCCGCCAGCCGCCGACCACGAAGTCGCCGGTCACCTCCAGCTTGACCTTCACCCAGTCTGGCGAGCGGACGCCGGGCCGGTAGGCCGAGTCGATCCGCTTGGCCATCACCCCCTCGAGGCCATGCTCGCCGGCCACCTCGTAAGTGGCCGGGCCGTCGGCGAAGGCGGGCGGCACCGCCCACCGGGCGGCACCGAGCCCGAGCGACTCCAGCGCCGCGCGCCGCTCCCGGTAGGGGCGGCCGGTCAGGTCCTCGCCGCCCAACCGGAGCAGGTCGAAGATCATGTACGTGACGGGCATGCTGGCCGCCAGGCGGGCCGCCTTGGTCGGGTTCCGGACGTGCATCCGCTCGGCAAGGGCGGTGAACGACGGCTGCCCGGCCTCGTTGAAGAGGACCACCTCGCCGTCGAGCAACGCGTCGTCGACCTGTTCGGCCAGAGTGATCAATTCGGGGTACGCGGTGGTGATCTCCGCGCCGGAGCGGGCGTACAGGTGCTTGTCGCCGTGGGAGATGTCGGCGAGCGCCCGAACCCCGTCCCACTTGAACTCGTACGCCCAGCCGGAACCGGCCGGGAGCTGCCCGGTCATCGCGAGCATCGGCTTCAACGGCGCGCCGGGCACGCTTCTCATTGTAGTTACGCATGGAAGCGGGTGCATCGCGTTCGGTATTTTGCGATTCTGTTCAGAACCGGCGAGAGGAGCGCGGTATGCGGGCCATCTGGAAAGGAGCGGTGTCGTTCGGCCTGGTGTCGATCGGGGTGAAGGTCTACTCGGCCACCGAGGAGAAGGACATTCGCTTCCACCAGGTGCACCGCGACGACGGCGGCCGCATCCGCTACAAGCGCACCTGCTCCGTCTGCGGCGAGGAGGTGACCTACGACGACATCGCCAAGGGGTACGACATCGGCGGCGGCGAGATGGTCATCCTCACCGACGACGACTTCGCCGACCTGCCGTTGACCACCTCGAAGGCGATCGACGTGCTGGAGTTCGTCCCCGCCGAGCAGGTCGACCCGATCCTCTACAACAAGGCCTACTTCCTGGAGCCGGAAGGCACGGCCACCAAGCCGTACGTGCTGCTGCGCGACGCGCTGGCCGACTCGGAGCGGGTGGCGATCGTCAAGGTGGCCCTGCGCCAGCGGGAGCAGCTGGCCACCCTGCGGGTACGCGAGGGCGTCCTGCTGCTCAACACGATGCTCTGGCCGGACGAGGTCCGTACCCCGGACTTCGGTTTCCTGGACGAGGACCTGAAGGTCCGTCCCCCGGAGCTGGCCATGGCCAGCTCGCTGATCGACTCGATGGCCGGCGAGTTCGAGCCGGACGCCTTCACCGACGACTACCGGGCGGCGTTGCAGGAGGTCATCGACGCGAAGATCGAGGGGCGCGAGGTGGTCCAGCCGGAGGAGGAAGAGGCCGCGCCGGCCGCCGCGGTGGACCTGATGGCCGCGCTGAAGGCGTCGGTGGAGCGGGCCCGGGCCGCCCGGGGCGAGGCGCCCGCGGGTGAGGCGGCCGAGCCGACCCTGATCACCTCGGCACGGTCGGCGCAGCAGGCGGCCAAGGCGACGAAGACGGCAAAGGCGCCGGCGAAGAAGGCCGCCGAGAAGAAGGCCCCCGCGAAGAAGGCTGAGCCGGCGAAGAAGGCCACGAAGAAGGCGGCATCGAAGGCCACGGAGAAGAAGGCGGCCAAGGCCCCCGCCAAGAAGGCCGCCGAGAAGAAGGCCGCCCCGCGCAAGACCGCCTGAATCTCCGGGTGCCTCGGCCGCAGCCGAGCTGCGCCGTTCGTCACCGACTCCCCAGCAACGCCGTCGGAGGGGTCAGCTGTCGGAATCGGAGCCGGCCGTAGGAGCACTTCAGACGTCCGGCCGGGTACCGTGTGCGCTGGTCTCGACAGCGGCCGCCGGGCCGCACCCACCCACCCAACAGGGGAGTCGACGTGAGCGAGCAGGTGCAGGACCGGTCGGCGGGCCAAGGCCCAGCCACCAAGGCGGAGCGGCGGCTGGCCGCCCAGCTGGCGGCGAAGAAAGCCGCCGAGGCGAGACGCCGTCGGCAGTCGATGCTGGGCGCGTTCGTCGGCGTCCTGGCGGTGGCCGCGCTGATCGGTGGCATCGTCTGGCTGAACAAGGGCGATGACACGACGTCCACCGCCAGCTCGCCCGCCAGCCCCACCGCCGCTGACGAGCCGCAGCTCGACCCGGCGCTGAAGACGAAGCCGGAGGTCAGCGCGGGTGAGGGCGAGCTGAAGGAGCTCACCGTGACCACGCTGATCAAGGGCACCGGCCCGGAGGTCAAGGCCGGCCAGGCGATCACCACCAACTACGTGGGCGTCCTCTTCAAGGACGGCAAGCAGTTCGACTCCTCCTGGGACCGGGGCGAGCCGGCCACCTTCCCGATCGGCGTCGGGCAGGTCATCCAGGGCTGGGACCAGGGCCTGGTCGGCGTGCCGGTGGGCAGCCGGGTGCAGCTCGACATCCCGGCGAACCTGGCGTACGGCGACACCGGTGACGTCTCCGGGCCGCTGCGGTTCGTTGTTGACGTGCTCGGCGCACAGTAGGTCACAGCAGGCTTCCTTCCGGTCACCCTCCGGCAGTAGGTTCGGGATCAACCGCGGGCGGTCCAGCCGTCCGCGGTGACCTGCCCGACGACGCGGAGGTGCACGTGGCGCTGGACGACTCCGGGCTGGCCCGGGTGATGTGGCGACACTTCGAGCCGGTCCACACGGTGACCTACTTTCATCCGCGGGCCTGGTCCGCATACGAGGCGATCGGGCTGCGCGGCTACTGGCGGGGCTACTTCGCCGGCCGGACCGCCCCGCTCGGGCCGGTCGACGCGCCGGCCGTGGTCGCCGCATTCTTCGGCTTCGCGCCGACCATGGTGGCTCGGGCCCTGCCCTCGGTGTGGCGGCTGGCGACCCCGGAGGAGTCGCTGCGGGCCCGGCTCACCGGGGCGGTGCAGGCGCTCGCCGAGTTCACCTACGAGCTGCCCGAGGCGCACCTGGTCGAGGCGGCCAACCTGCTGGAGGAGGCGGCCGGGCGGGTCGAGACCGCCGGCCGGGTGCTCGGCGCGGCCAACGCCGCGCTGCCCCGGGGCGAATACCCGCTGGCCCGGCTCTGGCAGGCCGCCACCACGCTGCGGGAGCACCGGGGTGACGGGCACGTGGCGGCGCTGGTCACCACCGGGCTGGACCCGGTCGAGGTGCTGGCCTGGCGGTGCCGGGTCGACCAGTCCCGCGAGTTCCACCGGATGGCCCGCGGCTGGACCGACGAGGAGTGGGCCGCCGCCGAGGGGCGGCTGGTCGAGAAGGGCTGGCTGACCGCCGACCGGACGCCGACCGAGCACGGTACGGCGACGTTCCGGGCAGTCGAGGAGGCCACCGATCGGGCCGCTCTCGGCCCGTGGCGGGCGCTCGGCCCGGAGCGTACGACGCGGCTGCGCGAGCTGCTCGAACCGATCGTCAACCGGTGTCGCACGATCATCCCGCCGCAGGCCCCGATGGGTCTGCCCGCCCAGCGCGCCGCCTTCGAGGGCGCGCCGGCATCGGCCCGCTGACTCGCCGGCCGACGTCCGCCCGGACAGTCGGGCAGGATGAGTACGTGGTGGACGCGGTGCTCTTCGACCTGGATGGCGTGATCGTGGACTCCGAGCCGGTCTGGGAGGAGGTCCGGCGGGCGTACGTGGCCGCGCACGGCGGCACCTGGCAGCCGGACAGCCAGCGCCGGCTGATGGGGATGAGTACCGGCGAGTGGGCCGCGTACCTGAGCGGGGAGCTGGGCGTCGACCGGAGCGCCGAGCAGGTCGCCACCGAGGTGGTCGCCGAGATGACCCGGCGGTACGCGCAGCGCGTACCGCTGATCGACGACGCGGACACGGTGGTGCGCCGGATGGCCACGCGGTGGCCGCTCGGGCTGGCCAGTTCCTCCCCGACCCGGCTGATCGCGGCGGCGCTGGACGCGACGGGCCTGGCCGACTGTTTCGGCGCGACGCTGTCGACGGAGGAGACGGCGCGGGGCAAGCCCGCGCCGGACGTCTGGCTGGCGGTGGCGGCGCGGCTCGGCGTGGAGCCGGCCCGGTGCGTGGCGATCGAGGACTCCTCGAACGGGGTCCGCTCGGCGGCTGCCGCCGGGATGCGGGTGGTGGCGGTGCCGCACAGGTCGTACCCGCTGGATCCGGACGCCGAGGCACTGGCGGCGGCGCTGCTGCCC
This sequence comes from Micromonospora sp. NPDC048999, assembly GCF_040649295.1. Lineage (NCBI taxonomy): Bacteria > Bacillati > Actinomycetota > Actinomycetes > Micromonosporales > Micromonosporaceae > Micromonospora > Micromonospora sp. NPDC048999. The sequence continues at coordinate 304,379 of NZ_JBEZFI010000001.1, forward strand.
ACGATCGACGCCCTCACCTCGGAGCTGGTGGCGCAGCTCGTCTGAACGACTTGATCCTGACGCGGCGTCAGGTCCTAGCGTCGGATTCTGTCGCCGCAGGGTGCGGTGATGCGAGAGGGAGCGGGACGTGGCGTCCACCTGGCGGATCGGCGAGCTGTGCCGGCGTACCGGGCTCACCGTGCGGACCCTGCACCACTGGGACCACGTGGGGCTGCTGCGGCCGTCCGCGCGCACATCCGCCGGCCATCGGCTCTACGACGAGAGCGACGTCGACCGGCTGTACCGGATCGTCGCGCTGCGCGAGCTGGGCCTGCCGCTGGACACCGTCGGTGTGCTGCTGGACGGCGACGGTGGCGGCGGCCCGGAGCTGGCCGAGCTGCTCGACGAGCACCTGGTGCACGTGGAGCGGCAGCTCGCCGCGCTGGGCGCCCTGCGCGACCGGCTGGCCGCACTCGTGCCCGCCGTACATGCGGCCGGGGGCGCCACACCTGTCGACCTGCTCGCCCTGATCGAGGAGGTGACCAGGGTGGACGACACGATCCGCAACTACTTCACGGAGGAGCAGCTCGCGGCGTTGGCACAGCGGCGGGGGCAACTCGGCGAGGCGGCGATCCGCGACGTACAGGACGAGTGGCCCCGGCTGATCGCCCAGGTCCAGGCGGAGCTGGTGGCCGGGACCGACCCGGCGGACCCGCGGGTGCGGGCGCTGGCCACGCGCTGGATGGAGCTGCTGGAGGCGTTCCACGGCGGCGACCCGGGACTGCGGGACTCGCTCTACCAGATGCAGGCGGAGAACAGCGCGGAGATCGCCCATGAGTACGGCGGCCCGACGCCAGAGCTGATCGACTACGTGAAGCGGTCGGTCGCGGCGGGCTGATCTGCCCGGGGGTGGGCCGATCCCGGAACGGGTCGGCCCACCCGTCCCCGTGGCAGATCGCCGACATGTCCCTGATCACACCACTCCTGCCCCAGACCGCCTCGTTGTACGTTTTACCGGGCGCGCCGGATCGGCATGACCGGGGAACGGCCGGGTAGCGCAGGCGGTGCGCACCTGTCGGCGGTGAAGGGACGGCGATGAAGGCGATCGTGTACGAACGCAACGGGGACGCCTCGGTGCTCCAGCAGGTCGAGCGCCCGATCCCGGAGCCGGGCCCGGGCGAGGTGCTGGTGCGGATGGCCGTCTCGGGTGTGAACCCGACCGACTGGAAGGCGCGCCGCCAGTCGCCGCTCCCGGCCGGCTGGCAGATCCCCGGGCAGGACGGCGCCGGGGTGGTCGAGGCGGTCGGCGAGGGCGTCGATCAGATCCTGATCGGCGCGCGGGTGTGGGTCTGGGAGGCTGCCTGGCAGCGCCCCTGGGGCACCGCCGCCGAGTACACGGTGGTGCCGGTCCGGCACGCGGTCCGCCTCGGCTCGGCCTCCTTCGACCTCGGCGCCTGCCTGGGCATCCCGTTCCTGACCGCGCACCGCTGCCTGACGACCGGCGAGTTCATGCCGGACAAGCTGCACGCGGGCGCGCTGAGCGACCACGTGGTGCTGGTGCAGGGCGGGGCGGGCGCGGTGGGCAACGCGGCGATCCAGCTCGCCCGTTGGGCCGACGCCTGCGTGATCGCCACGGTCAGCAGCCCGGAGAAGGCGCAGCTCGCGGCGGCGGCCGGGGCCAGCTTTGTGATCAACTACCGTGAGCAGGACGTGGTCCGGGAGGTCCGCAAGATCGCGCCCGACGGGGTGCACACGATCGTCGAGGTCTCGGCGGCCCGCAACGCCGCCGCCGACGTGCAGGTCCTGCGCAACGGCGGCGCGGTCTGCGTGTACGCCGACGACGGCGGCGGCGAGGTCACCCTGCCGATCCGGCCGCTGATGATGCCGAACGCCCGCTGGCAGTTCGTACTCGTCTACACGGAGCCGAAGGCGGCCAAGGCGCAGGCGGTGGCCGACGTGACCGCGGCGGTGGCCCAGGGCGCGATCCGGGTGGGTGAGGAGGCAGGGCTGCCGCTGCACCACCACCCGATGTCGGCGGCCCAGGCGGCGCACGAGGCGGTGGAGAACGCGGTGGTCGGCAAGGTGTTGATCACCACGAGTGAGACCTGACCCGGCGAAACGGATTTTCCCGACATCAGGACAGAGGCGAATAACTTTCGCGAGAATGACGGTGCGGGTTGCCCCGCATGGACGGGCGGTCCCGGCGCGGTGCGAACGCCGGGGCCGCCCTCTGTCGTTCAAGTATCCGCGCTAGTGGCCCCGATCACATCGGGGAGCGCCGGAATGGCCGACCCCGACCGGGGAAGCTGCGTAGATTGTCCGGATGAGCATTTCGTGGGCCGACTCGTACGTGGGGCAGCTGCGCGCCCTGGCCGGTGACCGCACCCTGATGTTCGTCGGAGCCCGCGCCGTGGTCCGGGACAACGCCGCCCGGGTGCTGCTGATTCAGCGCTCCGACAACGGCCAGTGGGCGATGCCGGCCGGTGCCATGGAGCTGGGCGAGTCGATCGCCGACTGCGCCGTGCGGGAGGTACGCGAGGAGACCGGCCTGCGCGCCCTGCGGGTCAGCGCGTTCGCCCTCTACACCGGCCCCGACCGCACCAACACCAACATGTACGGCCACACCTACCAGATCTTCACCACCGCGTTCCGGGTCGACGAGTGGGACGGAGAGCTGCTCCGGATGACCGACGAGACGACCGACGCCGGCTTCTTCCACCCGGAGAAACTGCCCGCCCCGCTCTCCACCAGCGTCATCGAGACCCTCGCCGACCTGGACGTCTTCGAGCAGACCAACCGCCTCATCCTCAAGTAGCCCCGGTCAGAGCATCGTCTGCGACTTCGACTCCATGTCGGCGGCGGCCTCCTCCTTCGACTCCTTCGTCAGCGGCTTGCCACCGGCAGCGGCGGCCTTCCCGCCGAGCGGGTCCGCGCCGCCGGTCGCGCCGTGCGGACCGGCGCCCCGCAGCTGGTGGTTCGGCAGGGCCAGGGTGACCAGCACCGCCAGGATGGCGATCAGCCCGGTGGTCAGGAAGACCAGGTGCAGCGACTCGACGAACGCGGCCTGGATCGCGGCCCGGACCGGGGTGGGCAGGGCGAGGATGGTCGCCGGTTCGTTGATCGAGATCTTGGTGCCGCCGCGGGCCGCCACCGCCGCCTGCTCCGCTGGCGGAAGCTGCGCGATCGCGGCCGGCAGCCGGCTGGCGAGCTGGCTGGTGAGCTGCGTCGACAACACCGCGCCGAGGATCGCCACGCCGAACGAGCCGCCCAACGAGCGGAAGAAGGTCGCCGACGAGGTGCCGGCCCCCAGGTCGCTCGGGTCCACCGAATTCTGCACGGCCAGGATCAGCGACTGCATGCACAGGCCCAGCCCGACGCCGATCACCACCATGTAGCCGAAGGCCGCCCAGATCGAGGTGGCCACCTGGAGCTGTCGGAAGAGCAGCATGCCGGCGACCAGCACCGCCGAGCCGGCCACCGGGAACCACTTGTAGCGCCCGATCCGGCTCATCGCCCGGCCGGTCAGCACCGAGGTGACGATGATGCCGGCCATCATCGGCAGCATCAGCAGACCGCTGCGGGTCGGCGAGGCGCCCTTGACGATCTGCAGGTAGAGCGGGATGAAGATGATCGACCCGAACATCACCAGACCGAGCACGAAGCCCGCCGAGTTGGCCAGCGCGAACGTGCCGCTGCGGAACAGCCGCAGCGGCAGGATCGGCTCACTCACCCGGGCCTCCTGGAGCACGAAGAGCGCGCCCAGCACCGCCCCGGCGACGAACAGCCCAATGATCACGCCGGAACTCCAGGCGTACTGGGTGCCGCCCCAGCTCAGCGCCAGCAGCAGACTGCTCACCCCGGCGACCAGCAGCGCCGCCCCCAGCCAGTCGATGGCATGCTGCCGCTTCTGGAACGGGACCAACCGCATGACGTGGTAGCAGACCACGATGGCGAGGATCCCCAGCGGCACGTTGATGTAGAAGATCCAACGCCAGTTGGTCTGCGCGAAGTAGCCGCCGACCAGCGGGCCGGCGACCGAGGACACGCCGAACACCGCGCCGAAGAGCCCCTGGTAGCGGCCACGTTCCCGGGGGCTGACCACGTCCGAGATGATGGTGAACGCCAACGTCATCAGGCCACCGGCGCCCAAGCCCTGCACGCCCCGGGTGAGGATCAGCTGGGTCATGTTCTGCGACAGGCCGGCCAGCAGCGAGCCGACCAGGAACGTGCCGATCGAGAAGAGGAAGACGGGACGGCGCCCGCGCAGGTCGGCCATCTTGCCGTACAGCGGCGTCGAGGCGGTGGAGGCGAGCAGGTACGCCGTGACCACCCACGAGTAGTGGTTGATCCCGCCCAACTGGCCGACGATCGTGGGCAGCGCCGTACCGACGATCGTCTGGTCCAACGCCGCCAGCAGCATCCCGGTCATCAGACCGAACATGAGCAGGCGGATCTGACGAGGGTGCAGCACGGGACGACCGTGGGCCAGGGCAGTCATCACGCTCGCTTTCCCACCTCCCGCAGAACATGCCCCCCGAATCCCGTCCAGAAGCGGGCAGGTTTGGCCGGACCGGCTCCGGGGACCCGGAGGAACATGGCAGCAGCAGCGGAGGAGCGCCGGCTCGCCACCGTCGTGGAGAGCTGGCAGGGGCGTCCCGTGCTGGTCGTCGGCGACGCCATGCTTGACGAGTGGCGGTTCGCGGAGTCCGAGCGGCTCTGCCGCGAGGCCCCCGCCCCGGTCCTCACCCTGCGCCGGCGCATCTCCGCGGCCGGGGGTGCGGCGAACACCGCGGTCAACGTGTCCGCCCTCGGCGGACGGGGCGTGCTGGTGTCCCCCGTCGGGGCCGACGCGGCCGGTGACGAACTGCACGACTGCCTCGACCGGGCCGGCGTCTGGGATCGTACGGTCAATCAGACCGGGCGGCCGACCCCGGTGAAGCGGCGGATGCTGGCCGGCAACCAGATCCTGCTCCGCGAGGACTCCGGCGAGCCGGACGAGGCGCTCGACGACGACGGGGTGGCCCGGCTGCTCACCGCGCTGCACTGCGCGACCGAGGAGCTGCGGGCCGCTTCCCACGGGCAGCCACTCACCCTGGTCGTCTGCGACTACGGCCTGGGCGCGCTGCCGAGGGCGCTCCGCGCCTGGCTGGTCGCCAACCGGGACCGCTACGCCACCGTGGCCCTCGACGCGCACGACCTGGCCGACTGGCGCGGCCTCAACCCGACCGTGGTGACCCCGAGCTTCGCCGAGGCGACCCGGCTGCTGGCCCGCGCGGCGGCCGGCTTCGGCAGCAGCGGCCGTACCCCGGCAGCCGCCGGTGACGTGCACCTGGACCCCCTGGCCGAGCCGACCGACGGCCCCTCCGAGCTGGTCGTCGGCGCGGCTCCCGGCGGTGCCGGCGGACGCTCCGCCGACGGGTTCGGCGCGGTGACCGGGCCGTCCGGCGAGCCGACGCCCGGCGAGGACCGGGTCGCGCTGACCGGGGACGGGCTCAGCGTCACCGGCGCCGGCGTCACCGTGAACGCGGGAGCGGGCGAGGGCGTCGACCGGGCGGTGCTGGCCGAGTCACGCCTGGCCGAACTGCACGCGCACACCGGCGCGGACGTGGTGGCGGTGACCCTGGACACCGAGGGCGCGGTGGTCGGCGGGCCCGACGGCGAACGCCGGCGCAGCCACAGCACCCCGGTACCGGCCAGCCACGCGGTCGGCGCGGGGGACGCCTACCTGGCGGCGATGACCCTGGCGCTGGCGGCCGAGGCGAGCCTGCCGACCGCCGCCCAGCTCGCCCAGCTCGCCGCCACCATCACCGTCTCCGACACCGGCACCTGCGTGTGCCGACGGGAGGACCTGCTCGACGCGCTGGGCGCCGGGACGGCGGAGACCGGCCACTCGACGCTGGTAGACGCGGAGGAACTGACCGCGCTCGTCGCCGAGCACCGCCGGGCGGGCCGGTCGATCGTCTTCACCAACGGCTGCTTCGACGTGCTGCACCCGGGGCACGTCCGCTACCTGACCCAGGCCCGCGCGCTCGGCGACGTGCTGATCGTGGCGGTCAACTCGGACGGCAGCGTACGCCGGCTCAAGGGGCCGGACCGGCCGGTCAACCCGGTCGAGGACCGCACCGCGCTGCTCGCCGCCCTGGCGTGCGTCGACCACGTGGTGGTCTTCGAGGCGGACTCCCCGGCGAAGCTGATCGAGGCGGTGCGCCCCGACGTGTACGTCAAGGGCGGCGACTATCCGCCGGAGATGGTTCCCGAGGCGCCGCTGGTCCGCCGGCTCGGCGGGCAGGTACGCACCCTCGGGTACGTACCGGACCGTTCCACCTCGGCGATCATCGACCGGATCCGGGCGCAGTCGGTCACCCCCACCATCGGCAAGGGGACGGGCAGGCCGACGTGAACCGGCCGCTCGACCTCGACACGCCGGAGCGGTTCCGCCGTACCCGGCAGCTCGACGTGCTAATCCCCACCCGCAACCGCCCCGCCGAACTGGCGGTCACCCTCTCCGGGCTGTCCGCGCAGGAGGGCGTACCCGATTTCGGGGTGGTGGTCAGCGACCAGTCCGACGGCGAGCCGGCGTACGCGCACCCGGCGGCGGCCACCATGGTCCGGGCGCTGCGTCACCGGGGCCACCCGGTGCTGCTGACCCGGCGGCTGCCCCGACGCGGGCTGGCCGAGCATCGGGCGTACCTGCTGGACCAGTCGGCGGCCCGGTACGTGCTCAGCCTCGACGACGACGTCTGGCTGGAACCGGGTGCCCTGGCCCGGCTGGTCACCGCGATGCGCGAGCTGGGCTGCGGCTTCGTCGGCAACGCGGTGCACGGCCTCTCCTACCTCGACGACATCCGTCCGGAGACGCACGTCCACTACGAGGAGTGGCACGGCCGGCCCGTACCCGAGCGGATCCGCCCCGGCACCCCCGAATGGGACCGGGCCACCATCCACCCGGCGGCGAACCTGCTGCACGTCACCGAGAAACTGCGGTTGCCGGTGGGCGCCTGGCGGGCGTACAAGGTCTCCTGGATCGGCGGGTGCGTGCTCTACGACCGGGCCAAGCTGGTCGACTCCGGCGGCTTCGAGTTCTGGCGCCGGTTGCAGGAACGGCACCAGGGCGAGGACGTCGCCGCACAGCTCACGGTGATGGCCCGGTACGGCGGCGCGGGGGTGCTGCCCAGCGGCGCCTACCACCTGGAGTCGCCCACCACCGTCACCGAGCGCGAGGTGGAGGCCTGGGAGGTCGTCCTCAGGTAAGGAGTTCGCGGGCGGCCTCGACGACCTCGATGACCGGCACGTCGGCCACGAACGAGTCCCGGTGCGGGCAGTCGCCGTCACCGGGGCGGTGCGGATAGATGCCGGGCGTGCAGTCGACGCCGCAGACCGGGCAGTGGGTGGTCCAGGAGGCGATCGGGCGGTGCCGGGCGCGCATCGGAGTCGCCCCGTTGATCAGGTTGCCGATCCAGTAGACGCCCACCGTCCGGGCGCCGACCGCGCCGGCCAGGTGCAGCGGACCGCTGTCGTTGGACACCACGAGCGCGCAGCCGGCGTAGCAGGCGGCCAGCCCGCCGAGGCTGAGCGTGCCGACCTGCGGGCGTACCGGGACGCCGGCCGCCGCCACCACCGCGTCGACCGTCTCCCGCTCGGCGGGGGTGCCGGTGACCAGCACCTCGTACCCGTCACCGGCCAGTGCCCGGGCGACCTCGCCGAAGCGCTCCGGGGGCCAGCGCCGGCGGGTGTCGGTCGCCCCCGGGTGCAGCGCCACCCGGGGCCGCGCCGGCTCGCCCAGCACCTCCCGGGCCTCGGCCCGATCGGCCTCGGTCACCTCGAGAGCCGGCACGATCGTGGTGGCCGGCGCCCCGACCAGGGCCACCACCTCCAGGTAGCGGATCACCTCGGGCTGGTAGTAGACGTACCGGATCCAGCGGTCCAGCGGCGGCGCGTCCTCGGCCCGCAGGCCGGCGGTGACCCGGGCGCCCAGGCCGGCGACCACCGGGTTGGAGTTGGCCCCGCCGCCGTGCAGTTGCAGCGCCAGGTCGATGCGTTCCTGCCGGGCCTCGGCCAGGAATTCGTCCATCGAGGCGGGCGGCTCGTCCGGCCCGGCGTCGCGGATGCCGGGCGCGGGCGGCACCACCAGCACCCGGTCCACCGGGCCGGGGCGGTCGCGCCAGAGCTCCGCGTGCCACGGCGCGCCGAACAGCACGATCTCCGCCCCCGGGTACGCGGCCCGCAGCGCCTCCAGCGCGGGCAGGATGAAGATGAAGTCGCCGAGCGCATTCGCCCGCAGCACGGCGATCCGCTCGACGTCGGGCACCCGCTCGCCGACCGGGCCCAGCACCGAGGGGGTGGCCACGCGACCCTACGGCCGGTCGATCTCGTCGACCGTGATGTCCGGGTGGTGCATCTCCCGGTCGGCGGCCAGGTCGGCCAGGGACCGCGTACCCCCGGTGGCGGCGTGGGGGCCGGCGCGGCCGACGGTGATGGTACGTGGCGTGGGCCGGACCGCCCGGGGCAGCCGCACCCGCAGCAGGCCGTGGTCCATCACCGCGTCGATCCGGTCCGGGTCCACCCGGGACGGCAGGTCCACCCGATACTCGAAACCTCGCGTCTCGAAGCCGCCCGGGATGCCCTGGTCGGCGTTCACCTCGGCCTCCGAGCGGGCCCGTACGCACAGCTCCTGGTCGTCCAGCTCGACGGCCACCTCCTCCGGCGCCACGCCGGGCAGCCGAACGAGCACCTCCCAGCCGTCGGCGGCCTCGCCCACCTCGACCTCCGGCGGGCCGGACCGGCCCCCGACCAACCGTCTCAGCTCGGACCGCAGGGACTGCAGCTCACCCATCGGGTCCCAGCCCGGGTGCCGGCCACGCCAGCCCCGGCCGCCGCTCTGCTCCGTCATCGCATGTCTCCGCTTCCCTGGGTCGCCGAGTGGGATCGCAGTGAGCTCGAGGCGTTCAGGTCGGCCTCCGGGTCGACGCCCACGCCCAGCCGGTCCACCAGTTCGCCGCCGAGCCAGGCGCCGATCCCGAGGATCGCCAGGGCGACCACCTCGATGGCGATCAGGGCTCCCCCGGCGGCCCGGGAGTGGGCGTTCAGCCGGACCACCCAGACCGCGGCGAAGAGCAGGATCACCGCGAGGTTGGCGGCCGCGTGGGTGAGCCCCACCCGCTTGGCCCGGGTGCCGGACGGGAGGGCGAACAGGTCGACCGAGCCGGCCGCCGCAGCCAGCAGGCCGCCGATCAGGCCGACCGCGATGTTCCAGTACGCGGCCTCGGCCAGGTACTTCGGCCCGCCCGCGGCGTCGACCACGTCGAAGATCACCGCGGTGACCAGGAGCGCCACCGGGAACATCACCAGCATCGGGTGCAGTGGGTGACCCAGCACCTTCAGTCGGCTCTCCATCCGGCCTCCATCGCTCGCGTCCACGCACGCTGCGGGTCAGCCGTACCCACCGCCTTTGGGGGTAAACCTCACGTTCCGCCCGCTCGCCTAGGCTGACGATGACGGAAGCCGGCCGGTCGTGGGCCGGAATCCCCGGCAACGTCAACGGAAGGGGGAGGAACACGTGACCACGGAGATCACCTCAGCGGAGGAACTGCGCGAGCTGCTCGGTACGCCGATCCAGCGGGTGCTGAACAAGGAGCGCACCGTGCTGCACGCGCGGGACCGGGAATGGCTGGCCGCCTCGCCGTTCTGCCTGGTCGCCACGGCCGGCGCGGACGGCAGCTGCGACGTCTCCCCGAAGGGTGATCCGCCCGGCTTCACGCTGGTGCTGGACGAGGCGACCATCGCCATCCCCGAACGGCCGGGCAACCGGCGGGCCGACGGCTACCGCAACATCCTGGCCAACCCGCACGTCGGGCTGATCTATCTGATCCCCGGCCGGACCGACACACTGCGCATCAACGGCCGGGCCAAGCTGGTCCGGGACGCCCCCTACTTCGCCGACATGGTGGTCAAGGGGCACCGGCCGGTGCTGGCCGTCGAGGTGGCCATCGAGCAGATCTTCTACCACTGTGCGAAGGCGTTCCTCCGCTCCGAGCTGTGGCAGCCGGAGACCTGGCAGCCGGACGTCCTGCCGGCCCGAGCCCGGCTGATCAAGGAGGTGGAGGCCCCGGCGGAGACTCTCGCCGACCTCGAACGCCACTACGGCCCGGACTACGTGAAGACGATCTATTCCTGACCCCGGCCACGGGCGAAGGGGTTCCACCCCGAGGCTGCCAGATAGAGCGGAAAGAACACCACCCACAGGACCAGGCAGCCCAGGAACCACGCCTGGGGCGTCTCGATCCGGAGCGACCCGATCGAGACGGAGACCGGACTTCCGCGCCTCATCCGCTCCCTGGCGTCCGTGTAGACCCACGCGTCCAGGGCGAGCACGACGACCAGGACGACGATCGGCACCGCGTTGGAAAGTATCGCTGCCATGTGGCGCTTCCGATCGGCAGGGGCACGGGGATGACGCGGCCATCGTAGCCGCGCCGCCGCGACGACCCCGGAGACGACAGTTCCCCCGCCGCGCGGTCGCGACGGGGGAACCGATCGAGGGTGCCGACGAGGTCAGGTGACCTTGAAGCTCCGCTTCGGGCTGTACCCGGCGGCGTGGTCGGTGTCGGCCGGCTTGTAGACCCGGTACTTGAAGGTGCCCTTGCTGGTCGGCTTGATGGCGAACGAGTAGGTGCTCGACGACGAGAGCTTCTTACTCGTGATGTTCTTCCACGAACCGTTGACCAGGCGCTGGAGGTAGACCGTCTGCCCCGCGTGCGTGGGTGAGACCGAGCCGGAGAGGGTCACGGTGCCGCCGAGGCGGAACTTGGTCTTCGACAGTTTCCCGGTGACCAGGGTCGCCACGGTCACCGTCCGCAGGCTGCTGACGCCGCCCAGGTAGGTGGGGGAGCCCCCGTACCGCCACTCGTAGCTGACGCCCTTGGCGGGCTTGTGGGTGTAGGTGAGCGCTCCGCTGGTGCCGCTGGTCACGGTGGCGATCAACGTGTACGACGAGCTGCCCTGGTACTTGCCGTACAGCTGGACCGACTGGCCGGCCAGGCCGGCCCCGGTGTCCTTGCGGGTCAGCTTGCCGGTCACGGTCACCGCGCCGCCGTACGTCAGCGCGGTGGCGTTGCTGGTGATGGTCGCGCCGGTGCCGAGCAGCTGGACCGCCGGGCCCGAGCTGTATTTACCGGACCGGTCCCGCACCCACGCCCCGAAGGTGTAGGTGGTGCCGGCCGCCAGGCCGGTCGCCGTGGCCGAGCTGCCGGTGCCCGCGTACACCGCGATTCCGCTGCTGGCCGAGGACGGCGCGGTGGTGCCGGCGGCGGCCCGGACGATGACCTGATCCAGGTCGGTGATGTTCGGCAGGGTCCAGCTCAGCGTGGCCCCCTGGAGCGCGCCCACCGCCTTGAGGTCGCCGACCGCCGGCGGCGGGAGGTCCTCCGTACGGAAGGTGAAGCTGAACTTCTCCGCCTGCGCGGCGCCCGAGCTGTCCTTGAGCCCGCCCACCGTGATCCGGTACGGGGTGTTGTCCTGCAGCGGCGCGGCCGGGGTCAGAGTCACCTTGTTGCCGCTGACCGAGGCGGTGGCGGCCACGGCCACCCCGGTACGGCCGTTGATCAGGCGCACGGTCGACGAGGTCACCGAGGCCGGGTTCACGTTCCGGGCGAAGGTCACGGTCGGCTTCGCCGCGACCGGCACGCCGGTGGAGAAGTCGGCCGGCGACACGTCCCGCACCCAGTACTGCTCGCCCACCGGGCTCGGCTGCGTGCCGCCGCCGTACAACACGACCAGGCCGGAGTTGTAGTCGGCGATGACCGCGTCCACCTTGTTGTCGCCGTTGATGTCGCCCAGGGCGAGTCCCTGCGGGTGATAGTGCGAGGCGTACGGGATCGACGAGACGTGGGGCGCGCCGAGCGAGCCGTCCGCCTGCTGCGGCAGCACGCTGAGCGCGTTCCAGCCGCCGTGTGCCGTCACCAGGTCGGTCCGGCCGTCGCCGTTGACATCGGCGGCCCGGATCGGCTGTGGGATGTCGGCCACGGGCACGAGCCGCGGGGCATCCAGCTCACCGTCGGCGTTCTGCCGGAAGACGGCGAGGTAGGAATTCGGCCGGTTGCCGCTGATGCTGGCGATCACGTCGGCCCTGCCGTCGCCGTTGACGTCGGCGACCTCGATGCCGCTGATGCCCCAGATGGAGCCGGTCGGGTGGTCGGTGCGCTGCCAGCCGGAGTCGGTGCGGTGCCAGACCCGGACCGACGTGCCGGACCAGCCCACCACGTCGGGCCGGCCGTCACCGTCGACGTCACCGACCGCGAGCGTGCCGGTGTCGCTGGTCACCGACGAGACGGTGAAGGTGTGGTCCGCCTCCTGGGTCAGCAGCTTGATCCCCTGAGTGGTCGAGACCACCAGGTCGCTGCGGCCGTCGGAGTTCATGTCAGCGGCGGTGACGAATTGACTGCCGGCGGTGCCCGGGAGCGGGCCCATGGACTCCAGCGTGCCCGACTGGGTCTGCCGGAAGATCTCCACCCCCGCCGTGGTGGCCAGGGCGACGTCCAGCTTGCCGTCGCCGTTGACGTCGAGCAGGGTCAGGCTGTCGTTGTCCCAGTACTGGAGCCCGGTGGCGTACTTGACCGGCATGCCGAGAGTGCCGTCCGGCTTCTGCGGGAAGACGAAGAGCTTGTAGTCGTTGGCCGCGTCGAAGTAGAAGCCGGTCGTCATGACCACGTCATTGCGACCGTCGCCCGTCACGTCGCCGATGGCCACTGCCTCCGGCCACGACCCGACCCTTCTCGCCTGGGCCGGCGCGAACAGCGGCGCCGGAGTACTGGTAACCGACACGGTGTAGGGGCGGGTGTCGGCGGAGCCGTTGTGGTTGCGCACCGAGACGTAGTAGGTGCCGGCGCTGATCTCGGCGGTGATCTCTTCGGCCGAGCCCAGGCCGGCGACGTCGGACTCGCCGACCAGACGCAGGTCGCTGTCGTAGACGGCGAGGACCGGGTCGAGGTTCTGGTAGCGACTGGGGTCGAACCGGGCCGGCGTCACCCGTACCTCGACCGCCTTGCGCCCCTCTGAGCTGAACCTGTACCAGTCGACGTCACCCTCGACATCGATGGTGCCGGTGATCGATGTGCCGAACGCGGTGGCCCGGGCCGGCACGTCGTTCGGCTCGTTCGCGCCCAACGAGGGGGCCGGGAACTCCGCCCCCCAGGTGCCACCCACCGAGGCGTACGCGTCGAGAATCCCGTACCCGAAGTACGGGTCGATGCCGCGCGGCCCGGCATCCCGGGCGTTCTCCCGGATCCGGGAGACGACCTGCGCCGGGGTCAGCGACGGGTACGCGGTCCGGACCAACGCCGCCGTGCCGGAGACGATCGGGGCAGCGAAGGAGGTGCCGTCGCCGGTGTAGTAGTAGTCCGGGGCGGGCCCGGTGGAGACGATGTCGGTGCCGGGGGCGGCGATGTCGACCCAGTCACCGTACGAGCTGAAGTCGGCGAGCCGGCCCGCGGCGTCGGTCGCGGCAACCGCCAGTACCTCGGAGTACGCCGCCTGATACTGTGCCTGGCCGTCGCCCTCGTTGCCGGCGGCGGCCACCACCACCGCGCCCTTGCGGGTCGCGTAGGTGATCGCGTCATGCAGCACTGTGCTGTCGCCGGGACCGCCGAGCGACATGTTGATGATCGTGGCACCGTGGTCGGCGGCCCAGACGACGCCCCTGGCGATGTTCGAGTCGTATCCCGAGCCCCAGGCGTCGAGCACCTTGACCGGCATGACGCGAGCGGTCCACGCGGCGCCCGCCACGCCGATGCCGTTGTTGGTGTTGGCCGCCGCGATGCCCGCCACCATCGTGCCGTGGCCGTTGTCGTCCGCCGGCGCGGCACCCAGCTTGATCGCGTTGTACCCGGCCACGGTCCGCCCGGCCAGGTCAGGGTGCGCCGCGTCCACACCGGTGTCGACCACCGCGATGATCTGGCTGGTGGAGCCCTTGGTGCGGTCCCACGCCTGGGGCAGCCGGACGGTGTCCAGATAGGGCTGGATTCCGTAGGCGTACGCCGGGTCGTTCGGCTTGCCGCTGGCCGTGCGTTTGTAGTCGAGGCTGACGCCGGCGACCGCCGGATCGTCGCGCAGGCTGCGCATCAGGTCGCCGGCCGAGGCGTCGGCGTGCACCCTGACCCAACTGGTTCCGCTGACGGCGGAGGCGGTGCGAACACCACTCCGGGACAGGACCCGGTCCTTTGCCGACTTCGAGGCGTCGGGCTTGAAGCGGACCAGTACGGCGTCCGGGTCGAAGTCGCGTTCCTTCAGGTCACGCGGACGCTCTGGCCGCGGCAACCGCTTGGCGTTGAACTCATGGTCGGACGGCTGGGCGGCCTGGGCCGGGTGCACACTGGGGACGAGCGCCCCGGTGACGGCCAGTACGAGCGCGGCCACCGCCGAGCGGCGGAGTGACACGAGATCTCCCCGTGGGTCGAGCCGATGGGAGCACCGCAGTCAGGACGACGAGATTGCGGGCGGTCGAATTGTGGCGGAGAAGGGCCGGTAACGCCACCGCCGAACGGCCGAAGCCCATCGAGTCCCCTGGCCACGCCCGGTGGCCGGCTGTTGACCATCGCGGACCATCACGCGTACTGCGCGGCGGCGACTCCTGAAAGACCATCGACAGTCCACCCCGGACGCCGACCAGCCGGCCCGGGGCCCCCGACCACCCCCAACGGAGGTTCCACCACGATGTCTGAGCAACCCGCCAAGAGCGTCGGCACCGCATACCTGCTGTGGTTCTTCCTCGGCGCTCTCGGCGTTCACCAGTTCTATCTGGGCAAGACCGGCCGCGCCGTGTCGATGCTGCTGACGTTCGGCTGGCTGACGATCGGCCTGTGGATCGACCTGTTCACGCTGCCTCGGCAGGTGCGGGCGATCAACGCCGCCGCGACCGCCGCCTGACGCGACAAGCCCGGCGTCAATCTCGCCCCTTAGCGACGGGACCAAGCGTCTGTCCACACCGGGTCCGGGGCCCCTGGGGGCCCCGGGTCGGCCAACCGGCTGGACGAGGCGGTCGCGGCGCGGGATGCGGACCAGCTAAGGACTCGGCCCGCCGGTGGCGGCGTTGCCGACCTCGGAAAACGGCGAAGCCCAGGCCGTTGACCTGGGCTTCTTCACCGAGCCGCCTGACGGAATCGAACCGTCGACCTACGCATTACGAGTGCGTCGCTCTAGCCGACTGAGCTAAGGCGGCAACGATCGCCAAGTGTACGCCACACCCCGCCCGGAGCCGAACGGGATCCCCACCCTTACGGAACCGGACATCCGGGCCGGATGAGTCATTCGCCGGACAGCGTTCACGTTCGGGCGGGACTACCGTGCGACGGGTGAGCGACGAGCACGCACCGCCACCGCAGCCGATCCCCGAGGCGCACCCCGGCGAGCGGGCCGGTCGCCGGCCACGGAGCCTGGACCCGCTGGAGCTGGGCTTCACCCCGCGCAAGCCGGTGCCCTGGCTGGCGCCGCTGCTGCTGATCAGCACCGGCCTGCGTACCCTGCTGGCGATGCTGTTCGGCGCGTACCTGGACAAACGGGAGCTGCAGAACGCGTTCGACAACGGGACGTTCCGGCAGGTTGGGCCGGACGGCGGGCTCTGGCTGGACTACGTGGCCGACCTGGGTGACGGCTTCGACGCGACGTACTCGGTGGCCTATCTGCTCGCCCAGCCGGAGCTGGAGGTCGACGGGCACCGGCTGCCCCGGGCGCAGACCCTGGTGATGGGGGGCGACGAGGTCTATCCGTCGGCGGCCTTCGAGGCGTACGAGGACCGGTGCAAGGGGCCGTACCAGGCCGCGCTGCCGGTGGCACCGCCCGAGCGGCCGACGATCTTCGCGGTGCCCGGCAACCACGACTGGTACGACGGTCTGACCGCCTTCCTGCGGCTGTTCGTCCGGTCCCGGGATCGGCACTTCGCCGGCTGGAGCACCGGCCAGTCCCGGTCGTACTTCGCGGTGGAACTGGCCGCCGGCTGGTGGCTGCTCGCCCTCGACGACCAGTCCGGATCGTACGTGGACGACCCGCAGCTCGCCTACTTCGACGAGGTCGCCCGGAAGCTCACCCCACGGTCGAAGGTGATCCTGGCGGCGCCGGAGCCGACCTGGGTCAAGGCCGCCGACCACCCGACGGCGTACGACTCGATCGACTACTTCATTCGTACGATCATCGCCCCGACCGGCGCGCAGGTGCGGCTGCTGCTCTCCGGCGACCTGCACCACTACGCCCGCTACGCCGGCCCGGAGCGGCAGCTCATCACCTGCGGGGGCGGCGGCGCCTACCTCTACCCCACGCACACCCTCCCCGAGCGGCTGGAGGTGCCTCCGCGTGACACGCTGTCCCGCCGGGCCAGCCGCACCCGCGAGTACGACCTGGCGGCCCGCTTTCCGGAGAAGGCCCGCTCGCGACGCTACGGCTGGGGGATCTTCGCCCGGCTGCCGTTCCGCAACCCGGGGTTCACCACCCTGCTGGGCACCCTGCACACGCTGCTGATGCTGGCCATGGCCGGGGTGACGGCGGACCGGGTGGGCACCACCGAGCAGCGGCTGCTGAGCGTGCCACTGGTGATCATGTTTCTGGTGACCATGCTGAGCGCGGTGTTCTTCGCGAATCCGCCGACCGCCGGCGGGAAACGGCACGTCCGGCACTGGGCCCTCGGCGTATCGCACGGGCTGGCCCACGTCGCGCTGGCCGCCGCGGGCACCTGGCTCTGGCTGAAGCTGCCCTTCTACGACTGGCCGTGGCCGTTGCCGGTGGCCGCCGCCGCAGTGGTGTACGGGCCGGTGATCGGCCTGGTCTCCAGCCAGCTGGTGGCGCTCTATCTGCTGGTGGCCGGCAGGTTCGGGGTGAACGTCAACGAACTCTTCGCCGGCCAGGGGATCGAGGACTCCAAATCGTTCCTCCGCCTCCGGATCGACCCGGACGGCACGCTGACGATCTATCCAATCGCCCTGAACAAGGTCTCCCACACCTGGCAGCTCAACCCCGACGAGTCCCCCACCGCCTCCTGGCTAACCCCCCAGCGTCCCCTGCACCCCCACCTGGCCGAACCCCCCATCGTCCTCCGCTGACCCACCCCCAACGGCGTTGATCATGACGTTAGCGGCGGCCGAAGAGATCAACTTTGCCGCCAACCTCGTGATCAACCCAGTCGGGGGCGGGGGCAGGGGGCAGGGGGCAGGGTGGGGTCAGGGGGTGTAATGCTGGTCGTGGGCTTGGCGAGGGGCGCAGACGGAGGCGCGGCTGCACGAGCAGCGGGAACCATCGGCGTCCAGGCGCACCGTGACCGAGTCCCTCGGGACGCTGTGGCCGACGACCTTGCCCTCCCCCTCCGGCGTGGAGACCCGGGTGCCGATCGCCGGGGCGGACTCCTGAAACCGCTGGTACAGCGGGTGCTCGAACTTCAGGCAGCACATCAGCCGGCCGCACGCGCCGGAGATGCGCAGCGGGTTGAGCGGCAGGTCCTGGTCCTTGGCCATCCGGATGGTCACCGGCTCGAAGTCGGTCAGGAAGGTGGCGCAGCACAGGTCCCGGCCGCAGGAGCCGATCCCGCCCTGCACCCGAGCCGAGTCGCGGGCGGAAAGCTGCCGCAGCTCGACCCGGCAGTGCAGGGTGGCACCCAGATCCCGGACGAGCGAGCGGAAGTCGACCCGGTGTGGCGCGGTGAAATAGATCGTGGCGCGGTCGCTGCCGGACTCGGACGTGCCGAAGACGTGATCGACGGCCACCACCTTCATCGGCAGCCCGTGCTCTCGGATGAGCCGCTTGGCGGCGACTTTCGCGTCGGCCTTACGCCGACGTAGCTGCTCGTCGCGGCGTAGGTCGTCCTCCTGAGCCAGCCCGGCCAGCCGGGGAAAGCCGGCTGTGTCCTCCGTCACCCACTGCGCGGCCCAGACGCACTCGGCCACCTCGGGCCCTTCGTCGGTGGGCACCAGCACCTTGTCGCCCACCTGCGGGCGCAGCTCGCCCGGGTCGAGATAGTAGAGGCGCCCGTACCGGTTGAAACTGACCGCACAGAGCATGCCCATGCCCACCACACTACGACCTCGGGGCGGTTTCGGCCCGGCCGCCCGTCGCCGTTCGGTCACCCGGCGCAGCGATCCATGATTGTCGACTCGGCTGAACCGCCCCACCCCCTCGTGTAATGGTCCTCGCCCGGACGGCTGAAACATGCGCCAGCCGGACGACAAACGACGCCATACCGCGTTGAGTGGAGGCAGACCTGCGGGGGGTGCAGGGGATGACCACGGCGTCGCCGGCTGAACAGTTGCCGGCGACGCCGTGGCGCAGGCGCCGACGATCGCCTAGCCGATGCGCATGGTCGAGTTGGCGATCCGGACGCCGGTCGCCCTCTCCCGCCACGCTGTTTCCGCCAGGCTCGGCGCCCACTGGCGCAGCAGCGTCTCCGCGCCGTCGTACGCCACGCCGAGCACGCTGAGCACCCTGGTGCCGATCTCCGCCGCCGCGAGCGCCCCGACCCGCCCGTCGCCGGCCGCAGCGGTGGCGGAGTGCACGGTGACCGCCTCGGCCGAACGCAGCACGTCGGCCAGCGCCCGGGCCAGGGCGAGCCGGCTCCCCTCCACCCAGTCGGCCAGGGCGTCGGCGTAACCGGCGGTCGACTCCAGGCGCCCGACCAGGCTCTCCGGCCCCTCGTCGAGGTGACGGAGCAGGGCGGTGCGGGCCTCGTCGTACGCCGACGCGGCCGGCCCGGACCAGGCGACCGGATCGGCGAGCATGGCGCAGGCGTCGTCATATCCCCGGATCAGCCGGCGCACGGCGTGGCCGGCATCGGCCAGCGGCGCCGGGTGCAGGTCGAGAAACTCGCGCACGGCCGCGCCGGGGAGCACCTGCATGCGGCGCAGCAGCGGCCAGAGCCGATGCCCCTCGGGCGCGCCGGCGGCGAGCAGGGTGTCGACCCGGGCGAGCAGGTCGAGGCCGGGCTCGGCCAGGCGGTCCAGGGCGTCCATCAGGCCTCCCGGGCGAACCGGCGACGGACGGAGTCGTCGGTGGCCGCGTACCGGTCGGCGGCGTCGCGCAGGGCGGATGCGGCGGCGGCCAGCCGGGTCGCGGCAGCGTGGGCCTCCCGCGCCCGGTCGCCGGTGGCGGCGGTCCACTGCCGGTGCAGGGCGCGGCCGATCTCACCGGCGCGGCCCTCGGCGTGCGCGCCGAAGGCGGGGTGCGGCGGATCGCCGGCGGTCACCGTGCGGGCCAGGGTGGCGAGGGTGGCGCTGGCCTCGTCGAGGCGGGCGGCCAGGGCGCGCAGCGTCTCCATGTCAGGCTCCCGCCAGCGGCCGGTAGGCCGCGAAGGTCTCGTTGTGCAGCTTCTCCCGGGCCCACTGTGCGGCGTCGGCGGCGGCGGTGACCGCGGCCTGCACCGAACCGGCGACATCCCGGGGGTTGCGCTGGTGCAGCGGGGCGAGGAAGCGGACGTCGGTGATCCGCCCGCCGGCGGTCACCACCACCTCGACGAGCCCGTCGGGCGAGCGAACGGTGACCTCGACCGTCGCGACCGCTTGGTCGAACTCGGCCTGCAGGGTCTCGATGCGCCGGTAGCGCCGCACCGCCTCCTCGATCCAGGCCTCGTCGATCTCCCCCCGCGGCATCGGCGAACTCCTCCCGAGCTGACCATCACTGAGCGTGCCGCCATCGTCACCGCGGCACCCCGGACCGTACCGCACGTCAATCGCGCGTGTCGATGCCCTGTGGACAAGCACCGGAAGCGGGGGCCCGGGGAGAGTCGTTCATGGCGCGGCGAAGAATCGCCGCAGCCGCGCCGCGACCAGCTCGGGCTTGCCGCCCTTGTTGGCCTCGGTGACGTCACTGGAACCGCCGTGGTCGAGCCCGGGGAACTCGACTCGCTCCACCTGCGGCAAGACCCGCTCCAAGGCGTCCAGGGACGGCTTCAGGTACGGCAGGCCCTTACTCCCACCGAGCAGCAACACCCTGGCCCGCAGGGCCCGGAAGGTGTTCAGTTTGCCCATCATCTCGGCGAGCAGCAGCCCTTCGTAATGCAGCGTCGGGGCCAGCATCCGCATCGTGGCGTCACCGGGCTTGGCCTTCTTCTCCTCGCTGTTCATCAGCGCCGCCGTGAGGGACTCCAGCAACCGGCGCGGGATGACGTTGAGGATCGGCGGCGCGAGCTGGAGCCCTTTCATGCTGGTGATGAGCGCCGCGGCGACCCTGCCCTCGGCCATCTCCCGGTCGAAACGACTCAGCCAGGTCGTCTGACGCGCCGAGCCTTCCATCAGCAGTGCGGGCTCGTACACCGCGACGCTGGTGATCGCGGGCAGGGTGAGCGCGGCCTGCAGGGCGATCAGCCCGCCCGCGCTGACGCCGTAGATGTTGTGGGCACCCGTTTCGGTCAGCACCGCAGCCACGTCTTCGACCTCGCGCTGGATGCGGTAGTCATCGCCGTACGGGCCGCTCTCGCCGCGCCCCCGCCGGTCGGGAACGGTGACCGTGAACGCGTCGGCCAGGGCCTGGGCGAGCTGCGACTGGTTTGCGGACGTCTGCATGGCACCGTGCAGCAGCACCACGCCCGGGCCCGTGCCCAACTGCTGGTATCGGATGCGCGTGCCGTCGCTCGATACCGCGAAGCCGGTCCTGGTCGCGGTCATCGGGCGGCCGTCCACTTCCCCAGGCGCTTGGTCACGGTGTGGATGCGGGCCAGGTTCGCGGGTTCTCTCAAGGGGCGTCATGGCAGAATAGTCGCATGGACACTAGTGGCATGGCAAGTAGTGTACTGTTGACTTGTGACATTTCGCCGATCTCCGCTGGCGCTGGCCATCCTCGGGCTCCTGGAAGATCGCCCGCTGCACCCCTACGGAATGCAGCAACTGATCCGCCAGTGGGGCAAGGACCAGGTGGTCAACGTCGGGCAGCGCGCCAGCCTGTACAAGGTGATCAATAGGCTCGCCGAGGCCGATCTGATCCGGGTGCGCGAGACCACGCGCGACCATCAGTACCCGGAACGGACCACGTACGAGCTGACCGACGCCGGGCGCAACATGTCCAGGCAGTGGATGAGCGAGATCCTGTCGACACCGCGCAACGAGTTCCCGGAGTTTCCGGCCGCGGTGTCGTTCCTGCCCCTGCTCACCCCGGAGCTGACGAAGGAGCTGCTCAGCGAGCGGCGCGAGCGACTCGTGCAGCTGCTGGCCGAGCACAACTCGGCACTCGTGACCGAGCTCGAAGGCCTCCAGCTCCCGCGCGTACTCATGCTGGAGACCGAATACCTGCGGGCGGTGACCGATGCCGAGCTGCGGTGGATCGAATCCGTGCTCGCCGCCCTGAGCGACGGCTCCCTGAGCTGGAGCCGCGAGGAGCTCGCGGCGTTCGAGGCCCAGCTGGCGTGAGCGCCAGCAGAGCGAGACGCGGACCTAGCCCTTCCAGAGGGCCAGCATCATCGCCTCCACCGCGATCCGGGGTTTGACGTTCGCCTCGATCGCCACCCGGCACTCCAGCACGGCTTCCAGCCGGCGCAGCGCCCCCTCGGCGGCCCACCGCTGCGCGCCGGCCTCGGCCAGGGCCGCGGTGTCGGTGTGCACCGGGGCGACCGGCGCCCGCAGCGCGCTGGCCAACGCGTCCCGATAGAAGCCGGCGAGGTCGACCAGCGCCCGGTCGAGGGCGTCGCGCTGGGCCCGGGTGGCCCGCGACTTCTGCCGCTTCTCCAGGTCCTTGAGCTGGCCGGCGGAACCGCGCATCGCCGCGGTCGCGCCCCGGCCGGTGCCGCCCGCGCCGAGCGCGGTCTGCAACGCGGCCCGCTCCGCCTCGTCGAGCTCGGCGACCGACGCCGCGGCCTCCGCCTCGGCCGCCTCGATCAACGCGGCGGCGGCGTCGAACGCCGCGCCCACCCCGGTCAGCCGGCGCGGCACGGCGAGCACCGCGTCGCGGCGCTGCCGGGCCTCCGGGTCGCGGGCCAGCCGTCGGGCCCGCCCCACGTGCCCCTGGGCGGCCGCCGCAGCCCAGTCGGCCGTGTCGGGCGCGATGCCGTCCCGGCGTACGAGCACCTCGGCTACGGCGTCGGCCGACGGCTGCCGCAGCGGCACGATCCGGCAACGCGACCGGATGGTCACCGAGACGTCGTCCGGGTGGGTGGACGGGGCGCAGAGCAGGAAGACGGTACGCGGCGGCGGCTCCTCGATCGCCTTGAGCAGCGCATTGCCGGCCGCCTCGGTGAGCCGGTCGGCGTCGGAGATGATGACGACCTGCCAGCGCCCGCCGGACGGCGTGCTGGCGGCCCGCAGCACCAGCGCGCGCATCTCGCCGACGCCGATGGAGAGCCCCTCGGGCACCACCAGCCGGACGTCGGCGTGGGTACCGGCCAGTGTGGTGTGGCAGCCGGGGCACGCGCCGCAGCCGGTGCCGTGCGCGCACTGCAACGCGGCGGCGAAGGCCCGCGCGGCCACGGACCGGCCGGAGCCCGGCGGCCCGGTGAAGATCCAGGCGTGGGTCATCCCCGCCCCGGGGCCGCCCGCCTCCTCCGGGCCATCCGGCCCGGCGGGACCATCGGCGACGCGCGTCTCGGGCCCGGCCGAGGCGCGCAGCAACGCGGCGGCCGAGGCGGCGGCACGACGCAGCGTCGCGACCGCCTCGTCCTGCCCGACCAGGTCGGCGAAGACATCCGCCATCAGGTGGAGCGCTCCATGGCTACCAGTTCCGCCGCGGATAACTCGGGCTGGACCGTGGTGTCCGGGCCGTGGGCCGGGCGCGGGTGCACGATGCCGGCCGGATTGACCAGGAACTCGTCCACCCGCCGGGCGACCGCCGCGGCGATCTCCTCGGCCGGCCGGGAGGCGTCGAGCACCAGGTAGCGATTGGGGTCGGCGGCGGCCAGGTCGAGGAAGGCGTACCGGACCCGCTCGTGGAACGCGATCGACTCGGCCTCCAGCCGGTCGGCGCCCTGGCTGCGGGACTCGACCCGGGCCAGGCCGGTGCGCGGGTCGACGTCGAGGAGCACCACCAGGTCCGGCTTGAGCCCGCCGGTGGCCCACGAGGAGAGCCAGGAGACCTCCTCCGCCGGCAGCGTACGGCCGGCCCCCTGATAGGCCAGGGACGAGTCGACGTACCGGTCGCTGATCACCACCTCGCCCCGGACCAGCGCCGGCCGGACCACGGTGGCGACGTGGTGCGCCCGGTCGGCGGCGTAGAGCAGCGCCTCGGCGCGCGGCGACGGGGCCTCGGCGCCCTTGGTCTCCAGCACCAGCGCGCGGATCCGCTCGCCGACGGCGGTGGCGCCGGGCTCACGGGTGACCACGACGTCCCGCCCCTTGCCGCGCAGCCGGTCGGCGAGCGCGGCGAGCTGGGTGGACTTGCCGGCGCCCTCGCCGCCCTCGAAGACCACGAAGAGGCCGTTGGAGACGAAGGGCTCGGCCGGCATCAGCGGGCGGCCCCGGATCGAGCCCCACAGGTCGGCGAGGACCGGCACGCCCTTCTTGTCGTCCATCTGGCGGAACGCGCTGATCCCGGCGAAGATGCCGGCGACGCCCGCGGCGAACAGCAACAGCCGGGTCGACGAGACCGAGATGCCCAGGTCGGCGATGGCCAGCTGGCGCGAGCCGCCGACCCCGACCAGGATGCTGCTCAGCGCGATGGCCAGGATCAGCACCAGCCGGGTGCCGATCTGCACCACCGCGAAGACCCGGCCGCGTACCTCGTCGGCGACCTCGCCGCCGAGCAGGGTGGTGCCCGCCAGGAAGGCCATGCCGGCGCCCGCGCCGACCAGGATCGCGCCGAAGATCGCCATGGACAGGTGGATCGCGAAGGCGAGCACCAGCACCGAGGCGCTGGCCAGCACGATGCTCATGCCGAACCAGCGCCGCCGGGACATGTCCCGCACGATCATCGGGCCGGCCCCGATGCCGATCGCCAGACCGATGAAGATCGCGCCGAAGAGCAGGAAGAACGCGGCGTCACCGGCGCCGAGCGAGGCGGCGAAGAACTTGGCCGTGCCGACCACGATGCCGCCGCCGGCGAACGCGCCGAAGATGCCGAGCACCAGACCTCGGACCAGTGGGGTCTGGCCGATGAACCGCCAGCCCTCGACGAACTGGCGCATCATGCTCTGCTCGGTGGGCTCGCGGTCGCCGGTGCGGGCCTGGCTGATCTCCCTGATCCCGAAGACGACGACCAGGGCGGTGGCGAGCCGGGAGAACGAGTTGAGCCAGAGGGCGAGCTGCGCCGGCTCGGCCCACGACAGGTTGCCCCCGACCAGCCCGCGCACGCCGCGGTCGAGCACCGCGGCGACGATCGCGGCGGCGATCGGGGTGATGCCGTACGTGGTGATGAGGGTGAGCTGGTTGGCGCTCTCGAGCCGGGCCCGCGGGATCAGGTTGGGGACCGCGGCCTCCTTGGCCGGGATCCACAACAGGGTGACCGTCTCGATCAGGAAGGTCGCGATCGCCGCCCAGGCAACCACCAACCCGCCGCTGGCGCCGGTGAGCGCGTACAGCGGGATGGAGGCGAAGAGGACGAAGCGCAGGATGTCACAGATGACCATCGTCCAGCGCCGGTCGAAGCGGTCGGCGAAGACGCCGGCCACCGGGCCGAGCACAAGCGCCGGGAGCAGCCGGATCGCGATCACTGTGCCGAAGGCAGCGCCCTTGGCGGTGTCGCCCTGAACCTGGGCGGCGGCGAAGACGGAGGTGGCGAGCAGGCCGAGCCAGTCGCCGAAGGAGGCGACGCCGAGCACGATCCACAGCCGGCGGAACGGCCGGATACGCAGCACCGAGCGGATGGCGGTGGCTCCGGACCGGTCGGCCTGAGCCGCCGACGACGACACGCCGGGCGACTCGCCGTTGTTCTGGCTTTCGATGGCCGTACCTCCACGTGCCGGCCCAGAGCTGGGCATCCCCGGTGCAACACTCTAGTCGCGGCGAGAAGCCGTCCCCGGAGCGACATTCGCCTGCTCGCCGAGCCTAGGCCGCCGGTGCCACCGACCGCAGCCCGGACAGACGCGAGGGTATTTCGCATCGACGCCCAGACAGTTAGCGTGCATACGTGGACCGTGACAAACTTCGCGATCGCCTCGATCGTGCGACCGCACACCTCGACCCGCCGTACGCCGTGGTCGATCTCGGCGCCTTCGACGCCAACGCGGACGCACTGGTCAGCCGCGCCGCCGACAAGCCGCTCCGGGTCGCCAGCAAGTCGGTCCGCGCCCGGGACCTGCTCAGCCGGGTGCTGGCCCGGCCCGGCTGGCGGGGCGTGATGGCGTTCACCCTGCCCGAGGCCATCTGGCTGGCCCGCACCGGCGTCAGCGACGACGTGCTGGTCGCGTATCCCACCGCCGACCGGGGGGCGCTCGCCGAACTGGCCGCCGACCCGGCGCTCGCCGCCGCGGTGACGCTGATGGTCGACGACCCCGGCCAACTCGACCTGGTCGACGAGGTGTGCCCGCCCGGACGTCGGCCGCCACTACGGCTCTGCCTCGACCTGGACGCCTCCTGGCGACCGCTGGGCGGCCGGGTGCACGTGGGCGTCCGCCGCTCCCCGGTGCACAGCGCCCGGGCGGCCGGCGCGTTCGCCACCGCCGTCGCCGGCCGGCCGGGCTTCCGGCTGGTCGGCCTGATGTCGTACGAGGCGCAGATCGCCGGACTCGGCGACGCGCCGCCCGGGCAGGCGGTACGCGGTGCGGCGATCCGGGTCGCCCAGCGCGGGTCGTACCGGGAACTGCTGGATCGGCGGGCGGCGGCGGTCGCCGTCGTACGCGAGCATGCCGACCTGGAGTTCGTCAACGGCGGAGGCACCGGCAGCGTGGCCACCACCAGCGCCGATCCCACGGTCACCGAGGTCACCGCGGGTTCGGGGCTGTACGGGCCGACGCTGTTCGACGCGTACCGGGCCTGGCGCCCCACCCCGGCGGCGTTCTTCGCCTGCGCGGTGGTCCGCCGGCCGGCGCCCGGGCTGGCCACCGTGCTCGGAGGCGGTTGGATCGCCTCGGGCTCGGCCGGCGAGAGCCGGCTACCGCGGCCGTGGCTGCCGACAGGCCTCAAGCTGCTCGGGTCCGAGGGCGCCGGCGAGGTGCAGACCCCGGTCGCGGGGGCGGTCGCGACGACCCTCCGGGTGGGTGACCGGGTCTGGTTCCGCCACGCCAAGGCCGGCGAACTCTGCGAACGGGTCAACGAACTGCACCTGATCGACGGCGACGAGGTGGTCGTCACGGTGCCCACCTACCGGGGCGAGGGTCAGGCGTTCCTCTAGGCGGGAGCCGGAAAGGATGACGGCGGGTCCCGGCGTACCTCGGGAACCCGCCGCTGGCCGGCCTGCGCCGAGTCAGGCCGACTGGGCCTCGGTCCGGGCGTCGACCTGCCGGTGCAGGTACTCCCGGATCAGCGCCTTCGCCTCCAGCAGCACCCGCTCGTCGCCCTCGGGCCGGCGACGGAACGCCAGCTTGATCAGGGCGTCGGCCGCCTCCACCGCGATCTCCAGATGGAACCGGAGGTCGGGCACGTCGGCCAGGCCGAACCGTTCGGTGAGCACCCGGGCGAGCTGATCAGCGATCACACCGTTGTTGTCGCGTTGCTCGTCGAGCAGGTGCAGGTCGACCACGTCGCCGAAGTGGAGGGTACGGAATCCCGGCACGTTGCGGTGCATCGTGATGTACTCGTCGATCGCCGCGTCGACGCCGTCCCACCAGTGGGTCAGGTCGTCGGAGCCGAACCGCTCGTCGAGCCGCTGGAGGTATGACTCCATGGTGCGCAGGGTCAACGCCTGCACGATCGCCCGCTTGTCCGGAAAGAACTGGTAGACCGACCCGATCGCCACCTCGGCACGCTCGGCGAGCAGAGTCGTGGTCAGCCCCTCGTACCCCACTTCGTCGACGAGCTCGGCGCAGGCGTCCAGCATCCGCTGGACCCGCGCGACACTTCGACCCTGCACCGGTACGCGGCGCAGCGGCCCGGTCGTGGCGGCTGGTGTGGACACTCGGCGCCACCCCCCTTCGACGGATGAACATATCTCCAAGTCACCAGACTGTGACTACCGGTACAACGAGCGTGCCCCGATTGCGGTATTTACCAGGCACAACGTTCCTGATATGAATTCAGTTCGTATTCATGTTGAGGAGCGTAGATGGCCGGTACGCCCGCCTGGTCCAACTGGGCCGGCAACCAGCGCAGCACCGCTATTCTCGTGGCGCGCCCCCGAACCGTCGACGGCGTCGTCGAGGCCGTCCGGGTCGCCGCCGACGCCGGCGCGACGATCCGGGCGGTCGGCAGCGGGCACTCGTTCACCGGGGCGGCCCTGACCGACGGGCACCGGCTCGACCTGTCCGGCCTGGCCACCGGCGTCACCGTGGACCCTGCCCGCCGGCTGGTCACCGTGCCGGCCGGGATGACCCTGCACGCGCTCAACGAACTGCTCGCCACCCACCGGCTGGCCCTGCCCAACCTTGGTGACATCGACGCCCAGACCGTGGCCGGGGCGCTCTCCACCGGCACCCACGGCACCGGCGCGAGACTCGGCTGTCTGTCCACCTTCGTGACCGCGCTGACCCTGGTCACCGGCACCGGGGACGTGCTGCACTGCTCCGCCGACGCGCACCGGGACGTCTTCGCCGCGGCCCGGGTCGGGATCGGCGCGGTCGGGGTGCTGGTCGAGGTAACCCTGCGCTGCGTCGACGCCTTCGTGCTCCGCGCGCACGAGCGGCCGGCGTCCCTCTCCGACGTGCTCGCCGACCTGCCCGGGCTCGTCGAGCAGCACGACCACGTCGAGTTCTACTGGTTCCCGTACACCGCCCGGGTGCAGGTCAAGACCAACGACCGGGTACCCGCCGACGACCGGCCGCTGCCCCGCTGGCGTGGCTGGCTGGACGACGAGTTCCTGGCCAACACCGTCTTCGCCGGCGCCTGCCGGCTGGGCCGGGCCGCGCCGGCGCTCGTACCGGGGATCAGTGCGGTCTCCGCCCGGGCGCTCACCGAACGCACCTACACCGGCCGCTCCGACCGGGTCTTCTGCACCCCGCGCCGGGTCCGCTTCGTGGAGATGGAGTACGCCCTTCCCCGCGCCGTCCTGCCCACCGCGCTCGACGCGCTCCGCCGGATCGTGGACGGGCTGCCGTTCAAGGTGCTCTTCCCGGTCGAGGTGCGGTTCAGCGCCGCCGACGACATCTGGCTCTCCCACGGATACGGGCGGGACTCGGTCTACCTCGCCATCCACCAGTACGTGGGCATGCCCTTCGAGCCCTACTTCCGGGCCTTCGAGAAGGTGGCCACAGAGCTGGGCGGCCGACCGCACTGGGGCAAGCTGCACTACCGGGACGCGGCGTCGCTCGCCCCCGCGTACCCGAAGTTCAGCGACTTCCTAACCGTCCGCAACCGCCTAGACCCAGAGCGAGTCTTCACCAACCCCTACCTAAGTCAGGTCCTCGGCGACTGACCGCCGACCGCGCGGGTCTTGGAAGGAAACGGCCCCTGTAGGGGCACAAGGCTTCCAAGATCTCGGCTCGTCACCGCTCAGCCAGGCCAGCCGGCTGCGCGGAGCGCGGCGCGGAGTTGGGCGACGACCTCGTCCGGGTGGGCGCGCAGCGCCCAGGTCGGGAAGCGTAGGACCCGATCGCCCTCGACCCAGAGGTCGTTCTGGCGCTTCATGTCCGCCCAGGCGTGGGCCGGGTCCAGGTGCTGGCTGCCATCGTCTCCACGTGCACCCGCCACTCGTGGAAGTAGGCGTCGAGGTACCGGCGCCGGCCGGCGGAATCCTGTCGAACCTTCTGTCGAGTCGGCTCGGGCAACCCTGCTCGGCGGACCAACGTCGAGAAGTCGAGCTCGCCGAGGGAATGCGCGCCGCCGGCCGCGTCCGTGACGGTGGCCAAATCAACCTGCGCCGACGGAGGCGCGGCATCCAAGATCTTGGAAGGTTTCGGCCCCTCCGGGCCATTTCCTTCCAAGATCTCTTTTGTCCCTAGCTGTCACTCCTTGGAGGTGGATGCCTTCTTCGGGGCGGCCTTTTTCGCCGGGGTCTTCTTTGCCGTGGTTTTTTTGGCGGGGGTGGCCTTCTTGGCGGCGGCCTTCTTCTTCGGGGCGGGGCCCTTCGCCCGCTTTTCGGCGAGCATCTCGGACGCTTCCTCCAGGGTCAGCGCCTCCGGCGTCTGCCCGCGCCGCAGCGACGCGTTGGTCTCCCCGTCGGTGACGTACGGCCCGAACCGGCCGTCCTTGACGACCAGCGGCTTCTCGGTCTGCGGGTCGGCGCCCATCTCCCGCAGCGGCGGCGCGGCGGCCCGGCGCTGGCGGGTCTTCGGGGCGGCCAGCAGCGCGAGCGCCTCGTCCAGGGTGACGTTGAACATCTTCTCTTCCGAGTCCAGCGAGCGGAACTCGTCACCGCGCTTGACGTACGGGCCGTAGCGGCCGTTGTTGGCGAACACCTCGACCCCGTCCGGCGCCACCCCGACCAGCCGGGGCAGGCTGAGCAGCTTCAGCGCTTCCTCGAAGGTCAGCGAGTCCGGGGACTGCGAGCGCAGCAGCGAGGACTTGCGCTCCCCGCTGGCCACGTACGGGCCGAACCGGCCGGACTTGAGCACGATCGGCTCGCCGGTGGCCGGGTCGTCACCGAGCTTGCGCTCGCCCCCGCCGCCGAGGAACAGCTCGTGCACCTTCTCCGGGGTCAGCTCGTCCGGTGCCAGCCCCTCCGGGATCGGCGCCCGGTCGCCCTGGGCACCGCCCTCCTCGCCCTCCGCGGCGGGAGCCGGCTGCTCGCCCGGCAGCGCCCGCTGGAGGTACGGCCCGTACCGGCCGACCCGGACGACGACCTCGCGCCCCTCGTCGTCGGTGAAGAGCGGGATCGAGTTGACGCTGCGCGCGTCGATGTCGCTCAGGTTCTCGGTGACCAGCTTCTTGAGGCCGCCGGCGTGCGCGATCGCCTGGTCGCCGGTGCCGTTGGCGCTGCCGAAGTAGAACGAGGTCAGGAAGTCGACCGCCGCGTGGTCGCCGCCGGCGATCTCGTCCAGCTCGTTCTCCATGCTGGCGGTGAAGTCGTAGTCGATCAGGCGCGGGTAGTGCCGCTCCATCAACCCGATCACCGCGAACGCCAGGAACGACGGGATCATCGCCTGGCCGCGCTTGACGACGTACCCACGGTCCTGGATGGTCTGCATGATCGACGCGTACGTCGACGGGCGGCCGATGCCCAGCTCTTCGAGCGCCTTGACCAGCGACGCCTCGGTGTAGCGGGCGGGCGGCTGGGTGTGGTGGCCCTGCGCGGCCAGCTCGTCGGCGGTCAGCGTCTGGTCCTTGACCAGGGTGGGCAGCCGCCGCTCGGCGTCCTCGGCCTCGGCGTTCTCGTCGTCGCTGGACTCGACGTACGCGCGCAGGAAGCCCGGGTCGGTGATGGTCTTGCCGGTCGCCCCGAAGTCGGCCTCCTCCTGGGCGGTGGAGAGCGCCCGGATGCGCACCGAGACGCTGGAGCCGACCGCGTCGGTCATCTGCGAGGCGATGGTCCGCCGCCAGATCAGCTCGTAGAGCTTGTACTCCTCGGCCGACAGCTCCTTGGCCACGTCGCCCGGGGTGCGGAAGTTGTCCCCCGCCGGGCGGATCGCCTCGTGCGCCTCCTGAGCGTTCTTCACCTTGCCGGTGTAGCGGCGCGGCTCCGGCGGCACGCTGCGCTCGCCGTACAGCTCGACGATCTGCCGGCGGGCCGCCGCGATGGCGGTCTCCGACAGGTTCACCGAGTCGGTACGCATATAGGTGATGTAGCCGTTCTCGTACAGCCGCTGCGCGGTACGCATCGTCTGCTGCGACGAGAGCCGCAGCTTGCGGGCCGCCTCCTGCTGGAGCGTGGAGGTGATGAACGGCGCGTACGGGCGGCGGCGGTAGGGCTTCTCCTCGACCCGGGTGACCGTGAACGGGCGGCCCTCCAGCCGGGCGGCCAGGCCTCGGGCCCCGCCCTCATCGAGGTGGACCACGCCCGCGCCGGCGCGAACCCGACCCGTGGTCGGCTCGAAGTCCTTGCCGGTGGCGATCCGGTCGCCGTTCAACGCGATCAGCGTGGCGTTGAAGCCGCGCGGCCCGTCGCCGGGATTCACCACCGCGAGGGTCGCCAGAATGTCCCAGTATTCGGCGGTGCGGAAGGCCATCCGCTGCCGCTCGCGCTCGACCACGATCCGGGTCGCCACGGACTGCACCCGGCCCGCCGAGAGCTTCGGCATGACCTTCTTCCACAGCACCGGGGAGACCTCGTAGCCGTAGAGCCGGTCGAGGATGCGCCGGGCCTCCTGGGCATCGACCAGGTCCCGGTCGATCTCCCGCGGGTTGGCCACCGCGGCCTGGATGGCCGGCTTGGTGATCTCGTGGAAGACCATCCGCTTGACCGGCACCTTGGGCTTGAGCGTCTCCACCAGGTGCCAGGCGATCGCCTCGCCCTCGCGGTCCTCGTCCGTCGCCAGGAGGATCTCGTCGACCTCCTTGGCCAGCTTGGTCAGCTTGCTGATCTGCGCCTTGCGGTCCGGCGAGACCACGTAGAGCGCGTGGAAGCCGTTGTCGACGTCGACGCCGAGCCGCGCCCACGGCTCGCCCTTGTATTTGGCCGGCACGTCGGCCGCGTTGCGAGGCAGGTCCCGGACGTGGCCGAAGCTGGCTTCCACGACGTACCCCGGGCCCAGATAGCCCGAGATCGTCTTGGCCTTCGCCGGTGACTCGACGATGACCAGACGGGTGGTTCCAGCGTTGCTCGGCACGGTTCTCTCCGACCTCACTCCTGCGTCCGGCCCATGCCCGGGCCGACTCAACCTACTGCCCGTTTCGGGCAGTGTTGCACCAGCCGGACCACCGGCGGTCCGGATGTCCAACGTAACGCGCCTTCCACGCTTCGGGTTCCGTGGGCGGCAAACGGTCCGGTTCGGCGGACCGTCGTCCGGCTGGCGGCGGCACCCGCCGGACGGCGTCACCGTACACCGTGGGTAGGGCGTCGGGCGGGTCACTGTGACGATCACGCACGCCCAGGCGGGCAGACAGCGCTCCGTTCCTGGGCAAACCGTCGGTAAGTTGTCCAAGATCGGACACCCGCCGGGGTTGCCGTCATCCCGCCCCCGGCCACTCGGCCGTCGGTGCGGCCTTGGGGCGGTCACCCACCAGCTCGGCCAGCCGGGCCACCCGCCGCCCGGTGACCCGGTACGCGGGGCCGCCCGCGTCCGGCTCCACGAACGCCGCCGGCAGCCCCACCGCGGCGAGCGCGGCACGTACCCGCGATCTGCCCTCCTCGTCGGCGGGGCCGAGGCCGAGCTGGACGCCGGCCGGGTCGACCACCCCGGCGGCGGCCAGCCAGAGCCGCAACCGGCGCCCGTCGAGGTGGAAGCCGGCCGGGGCCTGCTTCGCCGTGCCGCGCAGCCAGGCGGTGGCGAGCGGCGCCAGCGTGGTCGCGTACGCGGTGCGGACCAGATGCCGGCCGTCCCCGGTCGGCTCCCAGCTCGCCGCCACGCCCCGCGCGCCCAGCTCGGCCACCAGCACGTGCACCCGCCAGGCGGCCCCCACCACCACGGCGAGCCGGGCCGTACCACCCATCCGGACCACCTCCCCCGGCCCGGCGAGCAGGCCGGCCAGGTCCGCCAGCGACGGATCCGCCGCCTCGGTGGAGAACAGCGAGGGCTGGCGAACCGGGTACGAAGATGGCGGCGTCAGCGACACTCCGGGACCTCGTCGAAGGCCTCTTTGAGCTCTGGCGAGTTGAGCTTGCTGGTGTCCAGCGCGCTCGCGTCGTAGTCCTTGTTGAGGATGTCCACCGCGGCCCGCACCCCGTCGTAGAAGGGGTCGGCCTGCGCGGTTTCCAGCCGGTCGATGGCCTCCCGGGCCCGGCCGTACGCGTCCCGCATCTTGCTCAGCGAGGCGCGGAACCCGGCGGAGATCTCCTCGCCGTGGTCGGTCTCCGGCACGCCGGCCTGCTCGACCTCGCGCCGCGCGGTCTCGCTGGCCTCCTCGGCCCCGGCGAAGAGCCGGACCAGGTTCTCCTTGGCCTGCGCCGGGGTGGTCTGCGCGGTCATCTGCTGCTGGGTGCTGCTGGTCAGCTTGTTGATCTCCGCGCGCCACGGGGTGAGCGCCTGGCAGACCGACGCGGCCCAGGCCCGGGGGCTGGGGCCGCCGCACCCGGCGACGACGAGGCTGAGCGTGGCCAGGACCACCGTGAGCTTTCCGGCGATGGCCGCCCGGCGGGTACGCATGCGTTGCAGCGTACGACCTTCCGGTTTCGGGCCGGGACCACCGGATGGCCCGGTTCCCGGTCGGCAGGGACACCGACCGGGAACCGTCGCCCAGCTCAGCTCAGGCGCCGACCGCCTCCACCCGCTCCTCCGGCCTGCCGGCGCCGGTGTCGTCGCCGCGGTCGGAGTCGCCCATGGCGACGCCCTTGCGCTTGCTGAACGCCACGGCTGCCACGATCACCAGCGCGGCCACCACGGCGACCACGATCCGCAGGGCGTTGTTCTTGTCCTCGCCCACGCTCCAGGCCACCACGGCCGGCGCGATCAGCAGCGAGACCAGGTTCATCACCTTGATCAGCGGGTTGATCGCCGGACCGGCGGTGTCCTTGAACGGGTCGCCGACGGTGTCACCGATGACGGTCGCGGAGTGCGACTCGGAGCCCTTGCCGCCGTACGCGCCGTCCTCCACCAGCTTCTTGGCGTTGTCCCAGGCACCACCGGAGTTGGCCAGGAAGACCGCCATCAGCGTGCCCGCCCCAATCGCGCCGGCCAGGTACGACGCCAGCGCGCCCGGGCCGAGTCCGAACCCGACCGCGATCGGCGCCATGATGGCCAGCAGGCCGGGGGTCATCAGCTCACGCTGGGCGTCCCGGGTGCAGATGTCGACGACCTTGCCGTACTCGGGGCGCTGGGTGCGGTCCATGATGCCGGGCAGCTCGCGGAACTGCCGGCGTACCTCCATCACCACGGCGCCGGCCGAGCGGGAGACCGCGTTGATGGCCAGGCCGGAGAAGAGGAAGACCACCGCCGCGCCGACGATCAGACCGACGAGGTTGCGCGGGTTGGACACGTTGAGCAGGTCGGTGATCGCCGCCTCGACGTTGTCCACCTTCGCGTCGCCGAACGCGGTCTTCAGCGTGTCGGTGTACGAGCCGAACAGCGCGGTCGCGGCCAGGACGGCGGTGGCGATCGCGATGCCCTTGGTGATCGCCTTGGTGGTGTTGCCGACCGCGTCCAGCTCGGTGAGCGTCCGCGCGCCGTGCTCGTCGATGTCGCCGGACATCTCGGCCACGCCCTGGGCGTTGTCGGAGATCGGGCCGAAGGTGTCCATCGCGACGATCACGCCGACGGTGGTGAGCAGGCCGGTGCCGGCCAGCGCGACCGCGAACAGCGACAGGGTGATGGAGCTGCCGCCGAGCAGGAACGCGCCGAAGACGCCGGCGCCGATCAGCAGCGCCGAGTAGACCGCCGACTCCAGGCCGACGCCGATGCCGGCGAGAATGACGGTGGCCGGGCCGGTCTGCGAGCTCTTGCCGATGTCCTGCACCGGGCGCCGGTCGGTCTCGGTGAAGTAGCCGGTGAGCGCCTGGATCGCGGCGGCCAGCACAATACCGATCACCACCGCGCCGATGGCCAGTCCACGGGGACCGAACGGCGGCTCGCCGTCGGTGACGGTGAGCCGCTCGCGCCAGTTGTCGCCGAGCAGGTCCGCCCAGGTCGGCTTCAGGTAGATGTACGCGGCGATCGCCACCAGCACCGCGGAGACCAGGGCGGACAGGTAGAAGGCCCGGTTGATCGCGGTCAGCCCGTTGCGGTCGGACGCGCGCAGCCGGGTGATGAAGACGCCGACGATCGCCACCAGCACACCGATGGTGGAGATGATCAGCGGCAGGACCAGACCGTCGTTGCCGAACGCGGCGCGGCCGAGGATCAACGCGGCGACCAGGGTGACCGCGTACGACTCGAAGAGGTCGGCGGCCATACCGGCGCAGTCACCCACGTTGTCGCCCACGTTGTCGGCGATGGTGGCCGCGTTGCGCGGATCGTCCTCCGGGATGCCCTGCTCGACCTTGCCGACCAGGTCGGCGCCGACGTCGGCCGCCTTGGTGAAGATGCCGCCGCCGACCCGCATGAACATGGCCAGCAGCGCGGCGCCGAAGCCGAAGCCCTCCAGCACGGTCGGGGCGTCGCCCTTGTAGAGGATGACGACCAGCGCGGCGCCGAAGAGGCCGAGGCCGACGGTGAGGAAGCCGACCACGCCACCGGTCCGGAAGGCGATCTTCATGGCGCCCTCGCGCCCGCCTTCCCTCTCCCGGGCCGCCGCGGCGACCCGCAGGTTGGCGCGGGTGGCCAGCCACATGCCGGCGCCGCCGATGAACGCGCTGAACCCGGCGCCCACCACGAAGAACGCCGAGCGGCCGATCTTCACCAGGGTCTGGTTGCCGTCGGTGTCGTGCACCGGCAGCAGGAACAGCAGCACGACGGCGATGACCACGAAGATCGCCAGGGTGCGGAACTGCCGGAGCAGGTACGCCGAGGCGCCCTCCTGCACGGCCCCGGAGATCTCCTGCATGTTCTTGGTGCCCGTACCGGCTGCCAGCACCGCCTTGGTCAAGGTGGCGGCGAAGACGAGCGCCACCAACGCGATGACCGCGGCGATGACGACGTACGTCATGTTGGCTCCGGTAAGGGACAGAGCGCCGCCGTCGGCGGCCAAGGTCCCGGACATCTATGTCCTCCTGTACCGAACACTCGCGCCGATCGGTGGAGACGCACGGACCGACGCCTGGATGCGGAATCGCAAGCGAGCGCCAACCCACCCCGGCGGACCAGCGATGAACACCCATACCCGCTGGCTGCGGGACGGATCACTTGCTGACAACCCGCGTACTGTAGCCCTCGGGCGTGTTGCGGGTCACACCCAGGGGGCACCCTATGCCGATGATCTTCGTCGCTGTGTTACGCGAGAATTTCTGATATATGGCCCGGGCAGCACGACAAGGCCACGCTCCCCGGTCGGGAACGCGGCCTCGCGACGAAAAATCAGGTCAGCGGCCTACCGGCCACACCATCCGAACCTCGGTGCCGAGGCCCTCCTCGACCGGGCGCACCTGAAGGTCCTCGACGAATCCGGCGAGCAGGGCGAAGCCGACGCCGGTGGTCAGCGCGTCCTCGCTGAGCGACTCCTTGGCCAGCTCGTCCGGGGGCAGGGCGGCGAGACCGAGGCCCGCCTCGATCGGGGCACGGTCCACCACCCGCACCGCGTACGCGCCGTTGTCGGACATCTCCACCAACA
The DNA here is from genome assembly GCF_040649295.1 of Micromonospora sp. NPDC048999. Lineage (NCBI taxonomy): Bacteria > Bacillati > Actinomycetota > Actinomycetes > Micromonosporales > Micromonosporaceae > Micromonospora > Micromonospora sp. NPDC048999. The sequence continues at coordinate 340,564 of NZ_JBEZFI010000001.1, forward strand.
CCGGGTCGGACAGCCCGTACTGCCGGTGCAGGGCGACCGCCCGGGTGCACGCCTCACCGATCGCCAGGCGCACCTCGTCGAGCAGGTCCTCGCGTACGCCGGCCCGCCGGGCCACCGCGACACCGACCAGGCGGGCGGTGCGGACGTGCACCGGCGCCGGCGAGAAGGAGAGCTTGACCGTCGCCATCACGCGCCGGTGCCGGTCGGGTCGGCGCTGACCGCCGCGTCGACCGTGGGATGCAGCGGAAAGACCTGGTCCAGGGCGGTAATCCGGAAGATCTTGAGCAGCGGCTCCTTGTCGCAGACCAGGGCGAAGGAGCCAGCGACCGAGCGGAGCCGCTTCAAAGCGCCCACCAACACGCCGAGACCGGTCGAGTCGAGGAAGTCCACCCGACCCAGGTCGACCACGACCCGGCGGGCACCACCGTCGATCAGTTCGAGGAGCCGTTCCCGCAGGCGTGGCGCGGTGTACACATCCACCTCACCGCCGACCTCGAGCACCGTGTGCTCCCCCACGGTGCGGGTCGCCAGCGACAGCTCCATCGGCCCTCCTCGGTAAACTCTCCTGGGCATCTAACCATCTTTGCCGGAACACCCCACCGTCACCGGCCGACGCTCTCCCTTACCCAGGCCCCCCGCGTTTCATCTCCCCGATCGTGCTTCCGAAGGTGCAGGACGTGACCTCCAACAGCTTCAGCTCGGCGCGTCTGCCGCCGGCCGAGCTGCTGCGTCGGCTGCGCGCCCGGCACGCGGGCGACCCGGTCACCCACGTCGAACGGGTGCCAGCCCGCGTCGGCGAGCCGGCGCCATGGCCGGCGTGGGTGCCGGAGGAACTGCGGGCGGCGTTCGCCCGGCGCGGCGTGGTCGCCCCGTGGCGGCACCAGGCCGAGGCCGCCGAGCTGGCGTACGCCGGGCAGCACCTGGTGGTGGCCACCGGGACGGCGTCCGGCAAGTCCCTGGCGTACCAGCTGCCGGCGCTGGCCACGCTGCTCGCCGACCCGCGCGCCACCGTGCTCTACCTGGCCCCGACCAAGGCGCTCGCCGCCGACCAGTTGCGCGCCGTCGCCGACCTGGATCTCGAAGGGGTACGCCCGGCCTGCTACGACGGCGACACCCCGCGCGCCGAGCGGGAGTGGATCCGCCGGCACTCCCGGTTCGTGCTGACCAACCCGGACATGCTGCACCACGGCATCCTGCCCGGGCACGCGCACTGGTCCGGGTTCCTGCGCCGCCTCGCGTACGTGGTGATCGACGAGTGCCACACCTACCGGGGCGTGTTCGGCTCGCACGTGGCGCACGTGCTGCGCCGGCTGCGCCGACAGTGCGCCCGCTTCGGTCGTACCCCGGTGTTCTTGCTGGCCTCGGCGACGTCGGGCGACCCGGCGACGGCGGCGGGGCGGCTCACCGGCCTGCCGGTCGCAGCCGTCACCGAGGACACCTCGCCGCGCGGCGGGGTGACCTTCGCGCTCTGGGAGCCGCCGCTGCTGCCCCCCTCCTCGGCGGTCGAGGAGACCGCGGACCTCGCGCCGGTCCGCCGGTCGGCGCTGCGGGAGACCGCCGACCTGCTAGCCGACAGCGTCGTCGCGGGCGTCCGCACGCTCGCCTTCGTCCGATCCCGGCGCGGCGCCGAGGTGGTCGCCGCGAACGCCCGACGCGCGCTGGACGAGGCGGTGCCCGGTCTGGGTGACCGGGTGGCCGCCTACCGGGCCGGCTACCTGCGGGAGGAGCGGCGCGAGCTGGAACGCGCGCTGCTGCACGGCGACCTGCTCGGGCTCGCCTCCACCAACGCGCTCGAACTCGGCGTCGACCTGGTCGGGCTGGACGCGGTGCTGATCTGCGGCTGGCCCGGCACCCGGGCGTCGCTCTGGCAGCAGGCGGGCCGGGCCGGTCGCTCCGGCGACGAGGCCCTCGCGGTGCTGGTGGCCCGGGACGACCCGCTCGACACCTACCTGGTGCACCACCCTGAGGCGTTGTTCGGGCGGCCCGTCGAAGCGACAGTGCTCGACCCGGCCAACCCGTACGTGCTCGCCCCGCAGCTCGCCTGCGCCGCGTTCGAGGCCCCACTCACCCCGGCCGACCTGGAACTGTTCGGGGAGGGGGCGAAGGAGGCGGTCGACTCCCTGGTCGAGACCGGCGCCCTGCGGCAGCGGCCCACCGGCTGGTACTGGCGGCACCGGGAACGCCCCGAGGTCGACCTGCGCGGCGAGGACGGGGGCCCGGTCTGCGTGGTCGAGGGCTCCACCGGCCGCCTGCTCGGCACCGTCGACGGCGGGTCCTCGCACTTCCTCCTCCACCCCGGCGCGGTCTACCTGCACCAGGGCGTCTCGTACGTGGTCGACTCGCTCGACCTGGCCGACGGGTGCGCGCTGGTGCACGCCGAGGAGCCGGACTGGTCCACCCACGCCCGAGACGTCACCTCACTGTCCGTGGTGTCGGTCCGGTCGTACGTGGACGCCGGGCCGGTCGGGCTCTTCCTCGGCGAGGTGGACGTGACCAGCCAGGTGGTGTCGTACCAGCGGCGGCGGATCGCCACCGGCGAGGTGATCGACACCCGGCCGCTGGACCTGCCGGTCCGCGAACTGCGTACCGTCGCCGTCTGGTTCACCCTCTCGCCGGGCTCCCTGGCCCTCGCCGGGGTGGAGCCCGCCGATGTGCCGGGCGCGCTGCACGCCGCCGAGCACGCCGCGATCGGCCTGCTGCCGCTGATGGCGACCTGCGATCGCTGGGACATCGGCGGCCTGTCGACCGCCGTCCACCCGGACACCGAGGCGCCCACCGTCTTCGTGTACGACGGCCATCCCGGCGGCGCCGGCTTCGCCGAGCGGGCGTACGGGACAGCGGCGGCGTGGCTGCGCGCCACCCGCGACGCGATCGCCGAATGCGGCTGCGAGTCGGGCTGCCCGTCCTGCGTCCAGTCCCCGAAGTGCGGTAACGGCAACAACCCGCTTTCCAAGCCGGACGCCGTCCGGGTGCTCGACGTCGTCCTCGCCAACCTGGCGACGGCTGGTGAGGTACCGCCAGCTCCGGGTGAGGCCGGCACGTATCGCGGCCCGGTGCTGCCGAGGGCGGCGGCTGGTGAGATTCGGGGCGAAATGGGGGCGGCCGTGCCTCGGCAGGATGAGCGGTCGCCGGAGCGCTCGGTCTCCGAGGGCACCACGCCAGAGATCGCCTGACCTGGTCCCGGGTCGCCTCGCCCGGCGGCCTGGGTTCTCGCCCGGCGGCCTGGGTTCTGGCTCGTGAAGCGCCCTGGCGGGGCGAGCCGGCGCCACCGGCGACGAGGCATCCGCTGTGGGTGCAACTGTTGTCGCCCGGGCGGCAACAGATGCACCCACAGGCGTCCGGCTCCAGCGACCCGGTGCCGCCGTGCCGGGTCAGCGCCGGCCGTGTCTCGACGCGGAGGCGCCACCGGCCGGGCAGTATCAGGGCATGGCATTGACTGGTGAATACGAACCGAGTGCGTCGGGGTGGGTCCGCGAGCACGTCGAGAAGATCTCGCAAACCGGCACGACCGACGGCATCACGATCGGTGGCCGACCCATTGTGCTGATGACCTACCGGGGCGCCAAGACCGGCAAGATTCGCAAGACGCCGGTGATGCGGGTCGAAAACGAGGGGCACTACGCGGCTGTCGCGTCTCAGGGTGGTGCGCCGACCAATCCACAGTGGTACGCCAGCCTGGTCGCCGAGCCGGTCATCGAGCTTCAGGACGGCGCGGTGACCGGGGAGTACCGGGCACGTGAGGTCTTCGGGGACGAGAAGGCCATCTGGTGGCGCCGGGCGGTCGGCGCGTACCCGGACTATGCCGACTACCAACGCAAGACCGACCGTCAGATCCCGGTCATCGTGCTCGAACCGATCGGCGGGGACACGCCGGCCGGCTGAGGAGCGGCCTCGTCGAGGTCATGGCCTGTCCCCGGTGGGACCGGCGGGCGGACGCCGAGAGTCGCGCTGTGCGAGACTCCGGCGTTCGCGCGTTGAAGGAGACCTATGCAGCTCGACAGCTTGCAAACCCAGCACCAGTTCCTCATCCGTCAGCGGATCCGGATGATGGTCAACCAGTACGAGGTCCACGCGGTGGCGCCGGACGGCTCCGAGGGCGCGTTGCTCGCGTTCGCGCAGCAGAAGCGGCTCGCCTTCAAGGAGCAGGTGACCATCTACACCGACGATTCCAAGCAGAGCCCACTGCTCGGTTTCAAGGCCCGTCAGGTGATCGACCTCGGTGCCACGTACGACGTGACCGACCACGCCGGTGCCCCGATCGGCCTGTTCCGCAAGGACTTCGCCCAGTCGTTGCTGCGCTCCACCTGGCACGTCGAGCAGGCTGGCCTTCCGCAGGTCACCGGGCAGGAGCGCAGCATGCCGGTGGCGCTGCTGCGCCGGTTCGTCGACTCGCTCTCGTGGCTGCCCTACCACTTCGATTTCGTGGCCGACGGTCAGCCGGTATTTTCGGTCGTGAAGAAGTGGGGCCTGCGCGATCGGTACCTCGTCGAGATCCAGCACCCGCAGATCGACCGACGGCTGGTCATCGCCATGGCGGTCGCACTCGACGCGCTCCAAGGCCGCTGAGCCGTCCCGGGGGGGTGCCCGGCAACGCCTGTTGGGCCGGTACGCGCGACGTGGCACGGTTCTGACGCCCCGGTTGTCCGATGTCGGACGCCGGGGCGACGCGCAGCCCGGCCTTCATCACGAACACCTCACGCCTGTCGGTCGCCTCGTCGCGCTTGTCGAGGACGTATCCGGCCAACCAGATCCACCCGTCGTACGTCGGCCTCGGGTCGATCGACACCACGCGCAGGGTGAGCGCCCGATCCCCCGCGAAGGCGGTCGACGGCGGTCAGCCGCGGACCGGGCCGGCCCGGGACGTCGCGGTCGCGGTGCGTACCAGACCGGGCAACGGTGTGACCCCGACCTCGGCCGTGACCACAACGTCGAGCCCGTCGAGCCGGCAGGCCACCAACCGGCCGCCGTTGGCCCGTACCAGCTCGTCGGCCCGGCCGCACGCGACGCTGTCGCTTTCGAGCGCTCGGCCGGCGCCCGCCAGGGCCCCGAAGTCCGCCGCGTTCCGGGCCTGCTGCCGCGCCAACCGGGCCGAGCCGAGCGCCGCGCCGAAGAGCCCGACCAGCACGAACACGAGACCCACCGCGAGCACAAGAATGGTCGCCCCGCCCCGGTCGGCCCGCGGGGCGGCATCGTTGCTCACGGCCATGGTCCCGGCGTACCCGGTTCGACGGCCGCGACCGCGGTGGCCGACACAGTGATCCGGGGCAGCCGCCCGCCGAGCGTGCGGACCGGAGCCCGGACGGTCGCGGTGACCCGGTCGCCGGAGACGGTGACCGTGACGTCGGCACCGGCCGGGGCGTGCTGGGCACCGGCCGCCGAGCCCGGGTCACCCCGCGAGGCGGCGAGCGCCGCCTCCCGAGCCGCGTCCAGGCATCCGGCCCGCGTGGTCACCGCCTCGACTGCGGTGAGGCCGACGAGCAGCAGCAGGACGAGCGCCGGCAGGCCGGCCGCCAGCTCGGCGGTGAACGAGCCCCGCTCCCCGGCACCCCACGCAGGCGTTCCGGCCCGCTGCGGCGCCGTCGGGGCCGGACCGCACCGGCGACGGTCGGCCCGCCGGCGCCCGGTCACTTGAGCGCCCGGTCGATCACGGCGGTGAGCGCGGACTGCACGTTGCCGGAGGTGAGCACCTTCAGCAGGATGCCCGCGAAGGCCACCGCGGCGAGGGTGCCGACGGCGTACTCGGCGGTGTTCATCCCGGCGTCACCCCGCAGACGGGCGAGAAGTTTGCGCATGTCGTACTCCTTTCTCGTGGGTTCACAGCAGGTCGCCGAGGACGGCGACGATCACCGGCACCAGGCCGGCGAGAATGAAGGCGGGCAGGAAACAGAGCCCGAGCGGCAGCACGATCAGGACGCCCGCTCGCCGGGTCGCGGCCTCGGCCGCGATGCCCCGGTCGGACCGCAGGTCGTCGGCCAGCCGGGTGAGCGCGCCGGCCAGCGCCGTACCGCTGTTGGACGACCGGATCGCGGCGGTGACCAGGCGGTCGGCCCCGGTCACGGGATTCAGGTGGGCCCACGCCTCCGCCGCTGTGCCGCCGAGCTCCAGCGTCCGGCCCACCCGTCCGAGCCGGTCGGCGAGTGGTCCACCGAGCGTCTCAGCGACCGCCAGCACAGAACGGTCGACCGGCGCACCCGCCCGGAGCGCGGCAGCCAGCAGATCGGCGGCGAGGGGCAGCTCGGCAATCTCCCGGAGCCGCCGGTCGCGGACGGCGCGCGGCTCGATCCGGCGCAGCAGGCGGTCGGCGGCCAGACCGGCCAGCACGCCTACGGTTAGGCCGGCCCAGCCGCCGACCACGACCAGCACCGCCACCCCGGCCAGGCCCGCGCCGAGCCGGATCCGATCCGGCCACCACGGTGGCCTGGTCCGCCCCGCCACCGCCGGTCGGATGAGCAGGCGAAGACGTCGCCCAGGACGGACGGCCGGCCCACCGGCGGCGGCCAGCAGCAGCGCCGCCCCGGCGAGACAGCCCGCAGCCATCACCTGCCGGGACATCAGCGGTCCCGTCCCGGCGCCGCGCCGAGCCGTTCGGCCCAGAGCAGCCCACCGATCTGCAACGCAACCGCCGCCAGCGCGCTGCCACCGCCGATGGTCGTGTGCAGCAGCACGGCGACCGGGTCCACCCCGATCGTGTAACCGAGACCGATGCCGCCGAGCGGCAGCGCGGCGAGCAGCCATGCGGTCGCCCGCGACCCGGCGGCCTGCGCGTCAGCCGCGGCGAGACCGCGGTCGGCGGCACGAGCGTCGGCCTCCACCCGTTCGAGCAGCTCGGCCAGAGGCGCCCCGGTACGGTCGGCCAGTCGTACGGCAGCCCGGGCCAACCGGGCTGTCCGGTGTGGCCCGTCGACGACCGCACCCCCGATCGGCAGCCCGGCCCGCAGGTCGGCGGCGAGGTCGCTGAGCTGATCCAGCTCATGGCGGCGCGCCCGGTCGGCCAGTTGACGGGCCCGGCGACGCCGGACCGCCCGGGCCGTGAGCCCCCCGTAGGCGGCCAGCACGGCCGCCGCCACCGGCCCGCCCAGTACGGTGCCCGTCCCGCCGAGCACCAGCATCAGCAGACCGCGCCGGGTTGCCAGGGCCACGACCCACTCCGGCAACTGTCCTGGGCCGGCGGTGCGGCCCGCCGGGAGAGTCGCCAGGGCACCGGCCGAGGTCGGGGCGTTCGACAGGGCGGCGCGGGGTCGCCGCCCGGCGACCGGTGCGCGCGCGGGGTGGCTGCCGTCGTGCCGCCCGGGTGGGCGGGTCGGCAGCGGCCGGTCCGCCACGGCGGGTGCCACACGGCATCCGCCACGAGCCGTCGTCCCGGCTTCGCCGCCGATGCCCGTACCCTGGCGGAGCTGCGCGCCCTCGTCGGTCAGACGCCGGTGGGCGAGGCCTCCCGACGGCACCGGGTCCCGGTGTTCCGCTCTGAGGACGGCACGCTGCCGGGCTCGGCCGGCCCGCACCGGCCAGGCCACCACCGCTGCGGCGGCGACCAGGAGCACGGTCACCAGCCAGCCCTGGACGGTCACGACGGGCCCGCCGACCCCGGCCAGGCCGCGCAGAGGATGGGCGGTACGGGCGCATCCCGCTCCCGCAGCAGCGCGCCCAACGGCCGGGCGGCGAGGCCGATCCCGCGCCCGCGTAGCCAGGCGGGCACCACGGTGACCAGGCGGTCCGGCCCGTCGGGGAGCAACAGGCTGACCGACTCCAACACTCGCCCCTCGGCGGTGCGCCGCATCTGCAGCAGCACCTGGAGCGCCGCAACGACCTGGGCGTGCAGGGCGGCCCGGGGTAGACCGCCGAGCAGCCCGAGCGCCTCCAATCGGGCCGGTACGTCCGTCGCGGCGTTGGCGTGCAGCGTCCCGGCGCCACCGTCGTGGCCGGTGTTGAGCGCGGCGAGCAGGTCGACCACCTCCGCGCCCCGGCATTCGCCCACCACCAGCCGGTCCGGTCGCATCCGCAGCGCCTGCCGGACCAGGTCGCTCAGCCCGACAGCGCCGACTCCCTCCACGTTGGACGTGCGCGCCTGCAGGCCGATCACGTGCGGGTGCACGGGACGGAGTTCGGAGGCGTCCTCGACGAGCACGATCCGTTCGGTCCCGGGCACCAGCCCGAGCAGCGTGTTGAGCAGGGTGGTCTTTCCGGAACCGGTGCCACCGGTCACCAGGTAGGCCAGCCGGGCCGCCACGACGGCGGCCAGCAGCGGCGCCACCGGCCGGGGGACCGTGCCCTGACGTACCAGCTCGTCAAGGGTGAACGGCCGCTGCCGGAAGGTGCGCAGCGACAGGTACGGCCCGTCGATCGCCACCGGCGGCAGCACGGCGTGCAGCCGGGTGCCGTCGGGGAGCCGGGCATCGGCGTACGGGGAGGCGTCGTCGAGTCGCCGTCCGGCGGCTGCGGTGAGCCGCTGCGCCAGCCGGCGTACGTCGTCGACCGTGCCGAGCGGCACCGCCACCTGGTGCAGCCCCCGTCCCCGGTCGACCCACACCCGGGTGCCGTTCACCAACACGTCAGTGACCTGCGGGTCCGCCAGTAGCGGAGCGAGCGGGCCGGCGCCGACGAGGTCGTCGTGCACCCGGTCGGCGATGCGCAGCAGGGCGGTGTCCCCGAGCACGGGGCCCGGCTCGGCGCGTACGGCGGAGACGATGGCAGCGGGGGTTACCGGGGTGGCCGCCTCCGCGAAGCGCTGCCGGACTCGGACGGCCAGCTCTTTCGAGTCGGCCGGTCCGGTCACGCCGCGCCCCGCGTCGCCGTGCCCGTCAGCTCGTCGATGATCCGCTGGCAGAGCGCGGCGAGCGGGCCCTTTCCGGCGGCGGCGGGTGCCTCGCCCCGCTCCAGGCCTCGGCCTATTTCCGGCTCGGGGCGCAGCGTGCCGGCAAGCGGCAGGCCGAGCGCCCGGGCCACCTCGCCGGCCTTGAGCCGACCCGGGGCCGGCCCGCGCACGATCACCGCCAGGTCGGCGCAGTGCGGGGCGGCGACCGCCACCACCCGGGCGGCGGCTGCGGTGGCCCGCAACTCGGCCGGTACGACCATCAGCGCCCGGTCGGCGGCCTGCAACGCGACGACGGCCGCGTCGTCCAGGTAGCGCGGCAGGTCGAGGACCACGATGTCGCGACCCCGACGGGCGGCGTCGACGGTGGCGGCCATCGCCTCGGCCGGCAGGTGCAGCAGGTCACCCCGGTCCCAGGAGAGCACGACCAGGTCGCCCCGGCTGGGCAGTGCCCGGACGAGCGACGGCGGGTCGATCCGCCCGTCGGTGTCGGTCAGGCCCGGCCAGCGCAGCCCTTCCAGCTGCTCCCAGCCGAGCACCAGGTCGAGACCGCCGCCGAGCGGGTCGGCGTCGACCAGCAGGGTACGCAGCCGGGCCCGGGCCGCGGTCACGGCGAGCCCGCCGGCCAGCACGCTGGCCCCGGCGCCGCCACGTCCGCCGAGCACCGCCACGACCCGCGCCGCGCCGGAGCCGGACCGGTCACCCGCGCACTCGGCGAACCGGTCGACCAGCCACGGCTCCGCGGCGGGCAGCGTCGCAACGTGCTCGGCGCCGATCAGCTCGGCGACCTGCGTACCCGGGTCGAGGTGTCCGGAGCGGCCGACCAGCACCGTCCGTGGCCGCCGCGGCAGCCGGGCCCGCAGGCAGGCCTGCGCCTGGTCGGCGCCGACGAGCACCAGCGGGGCCGGTGCCCAACGGGCCCGGGCGGCGGCCGGATCGGCGGCCAGTTCGACCTCGGTGCCGCCCGCCGCGGCGAGCCGGAGCAACTCGTCGAGGAGGTCACCGTCGGCGGTGACCAGCAGGGGTAGGCGGGGTCGTGGCGGAAGCGGGGTACGGGACGGCATGGCGGCCTCCAGCGGTCAGACTCGGACGTACCGCCGGGAAGCCTGCCGGGACGGACCGGATCGCAACCCTCGCCGGATGCTCTCCTGTGGACAACGGCGTGCCCTGTGGACAGGCCACGGCGAGCGAGGTGATCTGCTATGGGACCGCCCCACGAGCCGCCGAAGGCGGCGACCTTCACGGCAGGCTGTGCGGGTGGCATCCGCCTCATCCGCCGGTACCAGACCGAGGTCTCGGCCCACCTACCGGCCCGCTGCCCCTTCACCCCGAGCTGCAGCGCGTACGCGGCCTTGGCCTTCGAACGGTTTGGCTTCTGGCGTGCTGTGGCGCTGATGTGCGGCCGGCTGTGGCGTTGCCGGACAAACGTCGCCTGGGGCACTCCCGACCCCCTGCCCGGTGACTAGCCCCGGCCCCTGGAGCAGCGGGTGATGGGCCACGCTCGCGGCCTCTGGGGCGGGGTAGCGCTCCCAGATAGGGACGACCCCCGTCGGGGGGTGTCTGGTTGCGGCTGTCGACCGATGTCAGCGGCTGCCATCCGATGTGCTCGACATAGCGCCCGCGCCACTCCATCCCACCCTCACCGGTCGTGCAGCAAGGCGTTTGCTGACGTACTGCTGACGTGGCCGACGGGTGATGGCCGGTGAGGCATCTTGCTTTCCCGGCGCTTCCGGCAGGAGTCGTAGCGTCTGCTGAGGGTCGCAACGTCGGCCTTGCACCGGTCGGGATGATGAATGAATGCCGGCAGCAAAAGCTTGGTTCGGGGACCGACCCATCGACGGGCGGATCGTGGCGGTCGAAACCACCGCCAAGGGCATGCGACCCAACGTTGTCACGGTGCCGTAGACAGGGATGCATGTCGGCGCAAGCGACATCCCGGGGCCAACTGCCGTGCGCCTATACATCCGGGCTGACGGGTCGGCCGACGAGATCGTCCACCAGCACGTTCTCGTCCGATGACATCAAGCTGACTTCGGCAAAGCTGCCGCGATGGCATCGCGGAGCCGGTTCGCGGTTTTGTCCAGAGAGGATCGTTATGCAGCGATCGGACCTGCTCAACGAGGCTGAGCTTAAGCTGTGGGACGCGTTCCCCCGAGGCGCGGTGGTGAATCTGGGGGATGGCGATCCCACGGCGGAGGACTTCGAACCCGACACCTGGTCGGAGGATCGCCAAGTGCGCGGTGAGGTCATCGCGCGCCTGCTACTCGGGGTGCAGGACAGGGAGGCAGGTTACGTCGCCCGGGTCGCGCTGGCGGGCGCCAGGGTCGTCGGCGAGTTGAATCTCGATGGTGGGCAGACCGAGTGCGAGCTTGCCCTCAGCCGCTGCTGGGTGGACGCGCCGCCGGACTTCACCGGCGGCTCCTCTGGGCCGACGACCTTTCACAAGACGCGCTTGCCTGGATTGACCGGACGCGACTGGGAAGCCTGTGGCTCCGTATCCTTCGGTCTGAGCAAGTGCTGTGGCGAAACCCGCCTCCCCGGCGCCCACATCAGCGGCCAACTCACCTTCGACGGCGCCACCCTGACCAACCCCGACGACGTCGCTCTCAGCGCCGACGGGCTTACCGTCGACCAGGACGTGTTTTGCATCGACGGGTTCACCGCCACCGGCGAGATACGCCTCCCCGGCGCCCACATCGGCGGCCAACTCGCCTTCAACGGCGCCACCCTGACCAACCCCGACGACGTCGCTCTCAGCGCCGACGGGCTCACCGTCGACCAGGACATGTTTTGCATCGACGGGTTCACCGCCACCGGCGAGATACGCCTCCCCGGCGCCCACATCGGCAGCCAACTCGCCTTCAACGGCGCCACCCTGACCAACCCCGACGGCGTCGCTCTCCGCGCCGATCGTTTCACCGTCGACCAGGGCATGTCCTGCGTCGACGGGTTCACCGCCACCGGCGAGATACGCCTCCCCGGCGCCCACATCGGCAGCCAACTCTCCTTCAACGGCGCCACCCTGACCAACCCCGCCGGCGTCGCTCTCAGCGCCGACGGGCTTACCGTCGACCAGGGCATGTTCTGCATCGACGGGTTCACCGCCACCGGCGAGATACGCCTCCCCGGCGCCCACATCGGCAGCCAACTCGCCTTCGACGGCGCCACCCTGACCAACCCCGACGACGTCGCTCTCAGCGCCGACGGGCTCACCGTCGACCAGGACGTGTTCTGCATCGACGGGTTCACCGCCACCGGCGAGATACGCCTCCCCGGCGCCCACATCGGCAGCCAACTCGCCTTCAACGGCGCCACCCTGACCAACCCCGACGACGTCGCTCTCAGCGCCGACCGGCTCACCGTCGACCAGGACGTGTTCTGCATCGACGGGTTCACCGCCACCGGCGAGATACGCCTCCCCGGCGCCCACAT